>DIVM01000039.1 GCA_002435835.1 Firmicutes bacterium UBA6132 | reverse complement strand
CAAAGAGCATTGCTTCAATATACAAAAAGAGAAAATTATGAATTAGTTTTAAAAGCATTAATAAAAGAAAATAGAAATGATTTAATTGGCAATAATCCAAAATGCTTAATTAGACAAAGAAATTAAATATAAATTGCAATTAAAGAAATGTTAATTGTTTCTTAATAATTAAAATCTTGCAAAATAATTCATGGTAGTTTAATATTAATATATAAGGAAAATTATCCTTATATAATATTGTATTTAAATTAAGGGGTTAAAATGAGCAGTAAAAAAAGACATAAGAAAAGAAATTTTTTAATCATAATGATATTAATGTTTGCTTCTGCATCAGCAGCTTTAGCTATTAATGCAGCAGGAAATGAAAAAGAATTAAATAAAAATTCAAATGAAAAAGAACCACAACAAAATTCTAATGAAGAACCAAAACAAGAAGAAGTTGAAAAAAATCCTGATGTAACTATTAATATAGCAGCAACAGGTGATATCATGTTCCATCCTTCACAAATAGAAGGTGCTTACGATGAATCAACTAATACGTATGATTTTAGAAATAGTTTTAAAGCAGTAAAAGATATTTTTCAAAGCGCTGATTTAACTATTGGCAATTTTGAAGGAACTACTGCAGGCAATGAAACTTATGCATATCAAGGTTATCCTTTATTCAATGCACCTGATGAAGCTCTTGAAGCTATAAAAGATGCTGGTTTTGATGTGTTATCCACAGCAAACAATCATTGTCTTGATACAAGAAAAGCTGGAATTATTAGAACTGTTGAGCAAATTAGCAAGCAAGGAATGGATAGTATAGGAACTTTTTCTAAAAAACCTGAAACAAGAGTTTTAATGAAAGATGTTAAGGGCATTAAAATTGCATTTATGTCATATACTGAAATGGTTAACGGATTAGAAGCATATATGGACCCAGCAGACCTTGATGTAATGGTAAATATAATAGATGAAACAAAAATGAAAGAAGATATAGCTTATGCTAAAGAACAAAATGCAGATTTAATAGTGTTTTATATGCACTGGGGAATTGAATATGCAAGAACCCAATCTGCTTTTCAAGAACAAACAGCAGAAATGCTTTTAAGTGAAGGCGTTGATATTATACTTGGAAGCCATCCACATGTAATACAACCTTCTCAAACTATTGAATTAAATGGAGAAAAAAAATTTGTAGCATATTCAATGGGAAATTTCTTATCAAATCAGAGAGTAGAAACTTTAGTTCCTTATGGAATGAGCGCGGAAGAAGCTAAATATACAGAAGATGGCGTAATAATTAATATTGAAATAGAAAAAAATGGTGAAACAGGGGAAGTATCAATTAAAGATATTGATTACATTCCATTATGGGTATATAAAGGTACGGATGAAAATGGCTCACCAGAACACATAGTTTATCCAATAGATGATTTTGTTGAAAGTGATGATTTAAATGACAATTCAAAAACACGAATGAATAGATCTTACAAAGACACAATGGCTCAAATGGATAATAATTAGAATAATTTCGATTGGGAAGTGATGGGATGGAACAAATTAAATTAATTTTTAGCAATATAGGGTTAAATAGCGTTGTTGATATAGCCATTGTTTACTATATTTTGTACAATGGCTACATGCTAATTAGAGACATGAGAGCAAAGCAGCTTGTTAAAGGTATTGTTGTACTATTAGCTTTGTTTCCTATTTCCAATATATTTCAGCTTCATATGCTTAAATACATCCTACAAAACACGCTACAAGTAGGAATTATAGCAGTTGTTGTTGTTTTTCAACCTGAAATTAGAAGAGGTCTTGAATTTATAGGAAGAACATCCATGTTTTCCTTTACTACTATTGATAGAAATGCTAAAACTTCAGAACATGTTATTAAAGAAATTGTATTAGCCACATCATCTCTTGCAAGACAAAAAATTGGTGCTTTAATGATATTTGAACAAAAGACAGGTTTACATGACATAGTTGATACAGGCACTAAAATTAATGCTGACATATCAAGCGGCTTATTGATTAATATATTTATTCCAAATACTCCTTTACATGATGGAGCTGTAGTAATAAAGGATTATTCCATATTAGCTGCAGGTTGTTTTTTGCCTTTAACTGACAATAATCTTTTAAGTAAAGATATTGGTACAAGGCACAGAGCAGCAATAGGAATGACAGAAAAATCAGATTCTATAGCACTTATCGTTTCGGAAGAAACAGGATATATTTCCTATGCAGTGGAAGGAAGGCTGTATAGAAACATTCAAATTGAAGAACTCGAGAAGCTTTTGTCCAATATATATGTAGAAGAAGATAAGTCAAATATATTTGATAAGTGGAGAAATAGAAATGAATATAAGAGAAATATTAAAGAAAATGAAAAATGATAAAATATTTGTTCAAGTCGCTTGTTTAGTAGTTTCTGTTGCTCTCTGGGTAATGGTAATGATAGATATTAATCCTATGCTTGAGAAGAACTTTACTAATGTTCCAGTAACAGTGAGAAATTTATCAGCATTAGAAAACTCTAATATGGCTTTTATGAATAATGATAAAGATAATTTGACTGTTAATATTAAAGTTAGGGGATATGGTTCACAATTAAATAATATAAGTAAAAGTGATTTTTCAGCGTACATAGATGTTTTAGGGTTTTCTGAAGGAACAAGTAATGCTAATGTAGTTATATTAGGTCCTAATGGAATTCAAATAGAAAGTTATTATCCATCACAAATAGCATGTAAAATAGATAGCGTTATTTCAAAAGTTATGGATGTTAAAGTAAACTATGAAGGTAATGTAGCAAATAATTTTTATAGAGGAGTTGGAGATGTTAATCCAACTTCGGTAAAAATTACTGGACCTAGAAGTATTGTTGACTCAGCTAAATCTGCTATAGCAACTGTTAATGTTGATGGTGCCAGCAGTGATTTAATAAAAACTGTTCCAGTTAGAATTTATGATGGATTAGATAATGAAATTTTTATGTCAGTTCCAACTGATAATGTTTTAGTATCCGTACCTGTGTATCCTACAAAATATGTTGATGTTATACCTAAAATAACGGGAATACCTTCAAGTGGTTATAATGTTACAAATGTAACTGTAAGTCCTAATAAAATAAAAATAGCTGCACCTCAAGATGTACTAAATAAAATATCAGTACTAGAACTTGAAGAATTAGATGTTACAGGCGTAAATAAAAATGTTGTTTTAACAAAGCAAATTTTAAATGCGGATGGACTATTTATCATTGACTTACAATCTCAGCCTGTTGTAACAGCCGTTATTGAAAAAAGCATTGAAAAAGATTTAATATATAATTTTAGTGAAATTAATTTTACTAATTTAAAAGATGGATTGGAAATAATTAATACATCAGATATTACTACAATTATAACAGTTAAAATTATAGGACCAGAAAGTGTAATCAATAAATTTACAAAGGACGATTTGAGTATAAATGCAGATTTATCAAATGTTATACCTGGTGTGAATCAAGTTATATTAAAAAGCGAATTACAAAAAGAAGTTGACAAAATTTATTTAAGTATTAATACAATTGCAGTGGAAATAAAAGATTTGAGTAATGAAGAACAAACCGATATTCAATAACTTTACTTCAACGAGGAATCACATGAAAAATGAATTAGCTATAAGTATGCTTCAAGCTGTTTTTTTAGCAACTCAGGATGCTATTAGTGTTGTAAATGAAAATGGAAAACACATAATGGTAAATCCTGCGTATACAAAAATAACAGGTATAGAAATGGAAGATGTGGTCGGTAAAGATGCTTTATTTGATATTGAACAAGGGGAAAGCCTACATCTTAAAGTTTTACAAACAAAACGACCTGTAGAAAATACAAAATTAAAAATAAAGCCAAGTGGAAAAACAGTTGTTGCTCAAGCTGCTCCAATAATAGTTGATAATGTGTTAAAAGGAAGCGTAGCAGTTTTACATGATGTAACAGGTATAAAGGATTTAACAGAGAAATTAGAAATAGCTGAAAAAAAGATTAGGGAATTATCTTATAAATATAAACCTGAAGATATAATAGGTAATAGCGATAAATTAATTGAGGTAAAAAATCAAATAAAAAAAGCTGCATCAGTTCGTGCAACTGTTTTATTAAAGGGAGAAAGTGGAACAGGTAAAGAGTTATTTGCTAATTCCATTCATGCACAAAGTTTAAGAAACAATAAAAATTTTGTTAGAGTTAATTGTGCTGCTTTAACAGATTCTTTGCTTGAAAGCGAACTTTTTGGTTATGAAGAAGGTTCTTTTACAGGAGCTAAAAAAGGCGGAAAAAAAGGTCTGTTTGAAGAAGCTGATGGTGGTACCATATTTCTTGATGAAATATCCGAAATAAGTTTAAGCACACAAGCTAAACTTTTAAGAGTGCTTCAAGAAAAAGAAATAATGAGAGTTGGAAGTACAAAATCCTTACATATAGATGTAAGGATAATTGCAGCTACAAACAGGGATTTAATTCAAGCAGTAAAAGATGGAAAGTTTAGAGAAGATTTATATTATAGAATAAATATTTTACCGATATATATACCGCCTTTAAGAGAAAGAAAGTCAGATATAGAATTGTTAGTTAAACAATTTATAACTAAATTTAATGATGAATATGGAAGAAATGTTGTTAATATAAATTATGAAGCATTAAAATCATTGCATGATTACAATTGGCCGGGCAATGTACGTGAGCTTGAAAACGTAATCGGTAGATCGATTATAAATATGAATTTTAACGAACAAACTATTAAAGCAAATCATTTACCAATTCTTCAAAAAATAAATAGGCCTTCAGTTAAAACTGAAATAAAACAAGATGACGAAATAGAAAAATTAAGTGATGTATTAGATAAAGCAGAAGAAGATTACATAAGAAGTGTATATTTGAGATTAAATAAAAATAAAACCAAAACTGCACAATTTCTTGGTATATCAATAAGGAATTTATATTATAAAATGGAAAAATATAATATAGAGAATTAATTCTGTGCAAATATTTGCACGAATTAACATTTTGCAAATATTTGCGCGCAATATTTTGCATGAGCTGAACTTACTAATATTTTTAAAAAACAAACATTGGAAATTCAATGTTTGTTTTTTTTATTTCTGCAAGTAAGTTGGCATGAAAATTGCGTATATAATATTAAATATTAGCAGAGGAGGAACTTATGCTAAATAAAAGACTAGTAATTGTCACGGGTCATTATGGTAGTGGCAAAACAGAATTTTGTGTAAACTACGCCTTAAAAGTAAAAAAACAATTTGAAAATGTTAGCTTAGCTGATTTAGATATAGTAAATCCATATTTTAGATCAAGAGAAAAAAAAGAACTTCTTTTAAAAGAAGGTATAAAAGTTTATGACAGCANNAAAAATCAAACTCTTGAATTGCCTGCCATATCAGCTGAAGTTATAGGAATTATACAAAATAAAAATACAATTGCAATATTGGATATTGGAGGAGACCCTGTAGGTGCAAGAGTGATTGCTCGTTTTTCTGAAATTATTAAAAAAAGTGAATATGATTTATTTTTTGTTGTAAACGGAAATAGACCTGAGACACAAAATAAAGAAAATGTAATAAATTATATAAAAGCTATAGAAAAAACATCTAATTTAAATGTTACAGGATTAATAAATAACACACATTTATTAAAAGAGACAAGTGTTAGAGATGTGGAAATGGGACATGAATTATGTAGGGAAGTTTCTCTACATACTGATTTACCTATTATGTATGAAGTAGTTATACAAAATATTTCACAAAAAATTAAAAACAAAGAAATAATAGAAAAATTATTTCCAATAAATCTTTATATGAGAGAAGATTGGATGAGTTAGTTTTAGTATTTATTTATGGAGGTTATCATGGCAAAAGGTAAAGTTACATTTAATGAAGAAGTATGTAAGGGTTGTGAGTTATGTGTTTATGTATGTCCTAAGAAAATTATAAGTTTACAAAACGATAAAATAAATTCTAAAGGTTATAATCCTGCGAATATTACTGATATGGAAAAGTGCATAGCTTGTGGTAATTGTGCTATTATGTGCCCGGATTCAGCAATTACAGTAGAAAGATTATAAGGAGGTTATTATGGCTAAAGTATTAATGAAAGGTAATGAAGCTGTAGGAGCTGCTGCTATTAAAGCAGGATGTAAATATTTTTTTGGATATCCCATAACTCCTCAAAGTGAACTTCCTGAATATATGTCAAAAGCATTACCTGAAGTAGGTGGAGTTTTTCTTCAGGCAGAAAGTGAAATTGCAGCTATAAATATGGTTTATGGTGCAGCAGGCACTGGAGCAAGAGTTATGACAGGTTCTTCAAGTCCAGGCATAGCACTTAAACAAGAAGGTATATCATATTGTGCAGGTGCTGAACTTCCATGTGTTATAGTAAATATGATGAGGGGTGGGCCAGGGCTTGGAAGTATTCAACCAAGTCAAGCTGATTATTATCAAAGTACAAGGGGCGGAGGAAATGGTGATTACAGAACTATTGTATATGCTCCAGCAAGTGTACAAGAAACAGTTGATTATGTAATGGAGGCATTTGATAAAGCTGACCTATATAGAATTCCCATTTTGATTGCTGCAGATGGTATGATTGGTCAAATGATGGAAGCTGTAGAATTTAAAGAAAGAAAAAATATAGAATTACCAGAAAAAGACTGGGCTACAACAGGTACAAAAGGAAAAAGAAAACACAATATAATTAATTCATTGTATTTAGAATCAGAACTTTTAGAGCAACATAATTTAAAATTAGAAAAAAAATATAAAGAAATAGAAGAAAAAGAAGTTTTATATGAAGCATATGATATAGAAGATGCTGATGTTGTTTGTGTAGCATATGGAACAACATCAAGAATAGTAAAAAATGCAATTAAAATAAGTGCGAAAAAAGGAATAAAAGTTGGTTTAATAAGACCAATAACTTTATGGCCATATCCATATGAAATATTTAAAAAAATTAATCCAAATGCAAAAGGAATTTTAACTGTTGAAATGAGCTTAGGACAAATGATTGATGATGTAAAAATTGCAGTAGAAGGAAAATTTCCTGTATATTTTAATGGAAGAGCTGGAGGAATGATTCCTACTCCAGTAAGTATATTAAATGATATAGAAAAAATTGCAGGAGGTGCAAAACAATGACAATAGTATATGAAAAATCTAAAGGGTTATCAGATGCTCAAACTCATTATTGCCCTGGTTGCACCCATGGGGTAGTTCATAAATTAGTTGCAGAATGTTTAGTAGAGTTAAATTTATTAGAAAATGCTATAGGAGTTGCTCCTGTAGGTTGTTCGGTCTTATCTTATAATTATTTTAGCTGTGATATGCAGGAAGCTGCTCATGGAAGAGCTCCAGCTGTAGCAACAGGAATTAAAAGGGTATTACCTAATAATTTTGTTTTTACGTATCAAGGTGATGGAGATTTAGCATCCATAGGTACTGCTGAAATAATTCACGCAGCACATAGGGGAGAAAAAATAACTACGATATTTATAAACAATGCAATATATGGTATGACAGGAGGACAAATGGCTCCTACTACGCTAATAGGTCAAAAGGCAACAACAGCTCCATTTGGTAGGGATGAGTCTCTTTGTGGTAAGCCATTAAAAATGTCAGAAATGTTTGCAACAATAGATGGAGCTAAATTTGTTGAAAGAGTTGCAGTAAACAATCCAGCAAATATAAGAAAAGCAAAAAAAGCTATTAAAAGAGCGTTTGAATGTCAAATAGAAGGCAAAGGGTTTTCCATTGTTGAAGTATTGTCCACATGCCCAACTAACTGGGGTTTAACACCTGTTAAAGCATTAAATTGGCTTGAAGAAAATATGATACCATACTATCCTTTGCAAAATTTTAGGGATTTTGAGGAGGTAAAATAAATGGAAGAAAAAGTAATAGTAGCAGGCTTTGGAGGCCAAGGTGTTATGGCAATTGGTAAGCTTTTAGCATATGCAGGAATGCTCGAAGATAAGCAAGTATCTTGGCTTCCTTCTTACGGTCCTGAAATGAGAGGAGGAACAGCTAATTGCGATGTAATAGTATCTGATGATATGATCGGTTCTCCAGTAATATCTAAAGATGCTACAGCAGCAATTATAATGAATTTACCTTCATTAAAAAAATTTGAAGAAGAAATTATATCAGGTGGCAATATTTTAATAAACAGTTCACTTATAAATGAAAAGACATCAAGAAATGACTTAGAAGCTTATTATATTCCAGCAAATGATTTAGCTTTACAATTGGGTGACAGTAAAGTTATTAATATGATAATGCTGGGTGCTTATTTAGAACTTACAAAGGTTGCTGAAGTAGAATCTGTTCTTCAAGCATTTTTAAAAGTATTTGGAGAACATAAATCAAATACTATACCGTTAAATAGAGAAGCATTATTAAAAGGTGCTGAAGAAATAAAAAAAGTAAAGAAATTTCAATTAGTAAATGCCTCGTAATGAGGCATTTTTTTATGCGTCATTTACATAAAAATAACTGTTTTTAAAATTTATGTTTTATGATATTATATACATAAATATATTAATTTAAATAGTTAGGAAAAAAATGAAACAAAAAATTATAGATATATTAAATGAAAATAAAATAGATATTTATGGTTTTACAAATATTATGAATTATGATTATTTACAGCAAATGTTTTTAAACAGAGTTGAGCTTGGCTATAATAATGAATTTGAAGAAAGCAATTTAGAAAAAAGATTGAAAGTAAGCAATAATTTTCCAAAATGTAAATCCATTATAGCAATAGGTGTTCCTTATGCAGAAGGATATAAAAAACTAAATTCTATGGACAAAGGGATTTTAAGCGTAATTTCTTTTGGAGAAGACTATCATAAAATATTAAATAAAAAATTAAAATTAGTTGCAGAACAAATTAATGAAAATATTAAACATGAATATATGATATGTGTTGATACATCACCTTTAATAGATAAAGAAATATGTAAAAAAGCTGGCATTGGTAATTACGGCAAAAATAGTTTATTAATAAATGAAAATTATGGCTCTTTCATAAATTTAGGTTATATTCTAACTGACTTACAAATCGAATCGGAAAATATCATTATGGAAAATAATCATATTTGTAAAGATTGTGATATTTGTATAAATAGTTGTCCTAATAATGCCATATTAAATGAAGGTGTATTAAACACAAAAAAATGCATTTCGTATTTAACTCAAACTAAATCATATATACCATTAAATTATAGGAAAAATATGAAAAATCAAATTTATGGCTGTGATATTTGTCAAGTTGTGTGTCCAAAAAATAAAGAAATATTGACTAAAGAACCTAAACATAATTATGAAAAACTTTTAGTTGATTTAAATGAGCTGCTTTATATTTCTAAAGAGGAATTTAATGATAAATTTGGGCTAACAGCTGGAGGTTGGAGGGGCAAAAATATTTGGAAAAGAAATGCTATAATTTCTATTGGAAATTTAAAATTAAATAATATGTTTGATAAACTAAAAAATGAATTAAATAACCCATCTCAAATGATAAAAATTTATGCAGCATGGTCCTTAATGCAGCTTGATGAAAAAAAGGCTTCTGATATTTTGAATAACAGCATAAAATATGAAAAAGATATAATTGCAGAAGAGTACAAAAAATTATTGGAGGTTTAAACATGATAGTTGGAACTTGCGAAATAGAAATAATAATACCTGCAGCATATTCATTGAAAGAAAAAAGACATGTATTAAAAAGCATATTAGAAAGATTAAAATCAAGATTTAATGCTTCGGTTGCTGAAGTTGATTTTAATGATATATGGAATAAAGCAATGATTGGTGTAGCCGTTGTAGGAAATAAAAAATCAATTTGTGAAGCTTCTATAAACAGTATCATTGATTTTATAGATAAGGATGGAAGAGTTGAAATAATAAATTACAGCATGGAGGTACTATGACAAAAAAGGCAGATGAAGTATATGAATTTTTAAAAGCTGAATATCCTCATGCAAAATGTAGCCTTGATTATGAAACTCCATTTCAGCTTTTAGTTTCTACAATTTTAAGTGCTCAAGCTACTGACAAAAGCGTAAACAAAGTAACAGAAAATTTATATGAACAATATCCTGATGTTGACAGTTTTTTACCTTTGACAATTGAAGAGATAGAGGATAAAATAAGAAAGATTGGGTTATATAAAAATAAATCAAAAAGTATTTATAAAATGGTCAGAGAGTTAAAGGAAAATTTTAATTCAGAAGTGCCTAAAACCATGGAAGAACTTTTGAGTCTTTCAGGTGTTGGTAGAAAAACAGCAAGTGTTGTATTAATTGAAGCATTTAATATTCCAGCTTTTCCTGTTGATACTCATGTGTTTAGGGTATCAAAACGTATAGGCTTAGCAAAAGCTAATACACCTGATAAAGTATCGGATGAATTGATGGAACAATTAAGTGAGGATAAATATCATTTAATTCATCATTTATTTATAACACATGGAAGAGAAACTTGCACAGCAAAAAACCCAAAATGCGAAATTTGTTGTATAAGAGAAATCTGTAGTTATTATAATGAAAATAGTTAAGTTTTATTAACAAAAGAAAGGAGAAATTATGTCTTTAAATATAGTATTATTTGAACCTGAAATTCCACAAAATACAGGCAATATAGCAAGAACATGTGCAGCGACAGGAGCTAACCTACATTTAATAAAACCCTTAGGTTTTTCTGTAGATGACAAATATTTAAAAAGAGCAGGATTAGATTATTGGAATTTAGTTAATATAAATTATTATGAAAATTTTGATTGTTTCCTGCAAAAAATCGGTGACGCTGAAGTTTTTATAGCAACTACAAAAGAAAGTCGTGTATATACCGAAGTTAAATATTCAAAAGATTGTTACATCATGTTTGGTAAAGAAACAAAAGGACTTCCAAATAACATACATGAAAAATTTATAAATACAAGAATAAAAATACCTATGATTGACAACCCGCATGCAAGAAGTTTAAACCTTGCAAATTCAGTAAACATAGTTATGTACGAAGCACTAAGACAAATGGGATTTCCAAATCTCATATAAAATATATTATACATTAAATATTAAACAAAAGAAAATATAGGAGATCGAAATGGATATTGCAATTAGTTTAATCGGAGGATTAGGACTATTTTTGTTTGGAATGAATTTTATGGGCGATGGTCTTCAAAAAGCTGCAGGTAATAAAATGAAAAGTATATTAGCAGCTTTAACAAGTAATAAATTTATGGGTGTAATAGTAGGTGCTTTAGTTACTGCTGTAATTCAAAGTAGTTCTGCAACTACAGTAATGGTAGTTGGATTTGTAAATGCTGGATTAATGAACTTATACCAAGCTGTTGGAATTATAATGGGTGCTAATATAGGTACAACTGTTACAGCTATATTAGTTTCATTAGATATCACAAAAGTAGCTACATTTTTAGTTGGTATAGGTGTTTTTGTTTATTTAACAACTTCAAAGAAAAAAGTAAAAAATATAATGGAAGTTATTATTGGATTTGGTATATTGTTTATTGGAATGGATATTATGAAACATGCAATGGGTCCTTTAAAGGGTAATCCTGAATTTGTTGGACTTATGACTAAATTTACTAATCCATTCTTAGGTATATTAATTGGATTTGCAATGACTGCTGTTCTTCAGTCAAGCAGTGCAACTACAGGTCTTTTAATAGCTTTTGCAACAAGTGGAAGTATAACTTTTGAAATGGCATATCCAATAGTTTTTGGACAAAATATTGGTACATGCGTGACAGCTTTGTTGTCAAGTATAGGTGCTAATAAAACTGCTAAAAGAGCTGCAATAATACATTTATTGTTTAATGTTTTTGGAACTATTTTGTTTATTTTATTTTTCAGGATACCAGTTCAATGGCTTGTTTTCAAAATAGCCCCAGTTGATGTTCCTAGTCAAATAGCAGCTGGACATGTTATGTTTAATGTAATAAATGTAATAATTTTATTCCCGTTTTCTAATTTATTAGTAAAAGCATCTGAGTTTATAATAAAAGGAAGAGATGATGAAGAAGAGCATTTATTAAAATATATTGATGAAAGACTTCTTGCAACTCCACCTATTGCTTTGAGCCAAGCATCAAGAGAAGTATTAAGGTTAGGAAAAATAGTATTAGAACAATTTAATGTAGCTATAGATGCATTTATAACAAAAAACGAATCATTGGCTTATAAAGTTTTTGAAATAGAAAAACAGGTTAATGCACTAAATAGATCTATATTAGTGTACTTAGTAAAATTGGATAAGGAAGCTCTTGACGATTCTCAGAAGGACAAGTTAATAACACTTATGAATTCTATAAATGATATAGAAAGAGTAGGTGATCATGCAGATAATATAGGAGAACTTGCTTTATATAAAATAGAGAAAGATGTTGATTTTTCTGAAGAAGCAACAAAAGAAATTCAAGAAATGTATGAAAAAACAAAAAAAGTATATGAAATGTCATTAAATGTATTAAAATCTCTTGATTGTGATGAGTGTAACAAATTAATAAATACTGACAAAGAAATTGATATAATGTACAAATCGTTAAGAAAAAATCATATTGAAAGACTAAACAAATTCATTTGTGAACCAAATGCAGGCGTGATATTTTTAGATACTATAGGTAATCTTGAAAGAATTGGAGATCACTCATCAAACATCGGGATTTCAATTTTAGAGGTTGTAAATAAAAATACTTTATAAAAAACACATAAAAATATTTTATAAAAAACACTTGATTTATTTCGAAAAGTTATGTATAATAAAAAAGTAAAATATTTGAATAAATGGATGATGTTTACGGGAGAGACTGTTAGAAATTTAACAGCGCCGAAGGAGTAAGTTAACAGTTGCCAAATTGTTAGTGATGATCTCAGGCAAAAGGACCGTTAGCGGACAAACCTCTGGAAAGCGTAACAGCACCGAAGGAGCAACTTCACAAAATGAAGGAATCTCTCAGGTCAATAACAGAGCAGAAGGCATTTGCTTTCTGTTCTTTTTTTTCGCTTTTTTAATATTTTCGATTAATTTAAGTATAATAATATAATATGTTACAAAAACTTATTTAAAAATTTAAAAAGAAAAGGTTTCGACATGATTATAACTAATAATGATTGGGTATATGAGAAGTATAAAGATTGTAGTAATCATAACATGTTTTTTATTGAAGGAAGTTATAAAGATGTACTCATAAAAACAAGGGATAAAATTCATGAAGGATACGAGCTTTTAACTCATCCATTGTCAAGTAGCTTAAAGCCAAATGAAACTCCTTTTAAATCAATAATAATTTCTGAAAATAAGGATAAACTCAATATGGATTCTCTTATAATAATAGAAAATTCTATTATATCATGGGAAAAATTCAATAACGACAAATTAAAATTAAATTTTACTAAACAAATTATTGAAGATTTTAAATTAATTGATTTAACTGTGCTTGAAAGCGCATTAAATAAAAAATAGTTCATTATTACAATGGAGGTGTTGTTTTGAAGTTAGAATTAGGCTACATTTATATCAAAGATATTCAGTTTGCTGAAAAGTCAAAAGTAGAAAATGGAACGCTTTACGTAAACAAAGAAGAAATCAAAGCTTTAGTAATGGAAGACCAAAATTTCAAATCAGTTGAGGTTGAATTAGCAAAACCAGGTGATAGCACTCGTATTATGCCAGTAAAAGATGTTATCGAACCAAGGGTAAAAGTTGAAGGACCTGGTGGAATATTCCCAGGTATGGTAAGCAAGGTTCAAACTGTTGGATCTGGAAAAACACACGTTTTAAAAGGTGCTGCAGTTATAACAACTGGTAAAATTGTTGGTTTCCAAGAAGGTATAATAGATATGACAGGAACTGGTGCAGAATATACACCATTTTCTAAATTAAATAATTTAGTTTTAGTTTGTCAACCTGTAGATGGTTTAAAACAACATGAGCATGAAAAAGCTCTTCGTTTTGCAGGATACAAGATTGCGATATATCTTGGAGAACTTGCAAGAACTTTAGTTCCAGATGAAAGCGAAGTGTTTGAAACTCCTACAGTTAAAGAAGGATTTAAATTATATCCTGAATTACCAAGAGTTGCTTATGTATTAATGCTTCAAAGTCAAGGATTAATGCATGATACTTATGTATATGGTGTAGATGCAAAACAAAGTTTAACTACTATGCTTTATCCAACAGAAATCATGGATGGTGCTATAGTAAGTGGTAACTGTGTTTCAGCATGTGATAAAAATACTACGTATCACCATATTAATAATCCAGTTATACATGATTTGTTTAGCGAGCATGGAAAAACTCTTAACTTTGTAGGCGTTATAATAACAAATGAAAATGTATATCTTGCTGACAAAGAACGTTCATCTGACTGGAGCGCTAAATTAGCTGAGTTCCTTGGACTTGATGGAGTAATTATATCACAAGAAGGATTTGGAAATCCTGATACAGATTTAATTATGAACTGTAAAAAAATAGAAGCAAAAGGTATAAAAACAGTTATTATAACTGATGAATATGCTGGTAGAGATGGTTCATCACAATCTCTTGCAGATGCTGATGCAAGTGCTAATGCAGTAGTTACAGGCGGAAATGCAAATGAAGTTATTAACCTTCCAGCTCTTGAAAAAGTTATAGGTTATACAAGTGTTGCTGATATTATAGCAGGTGGATTCTCTGGTAGCCTTCATGAAGATGGAAGCATAACTGCAGAATTACAAGTTATAACAGGTGCTACAAACGAAATGGGCTTCAATAAATTAAGCGCGAGATAGAAGGGAGGATAATAATGATAAAAGTTGTTCAATATATAAATCAATTTTTCGCTAATGTGGGCGGAGAAGAAATGGCTCACATTCCAGCTGAAGTAAGAACAGAAATAGTTGGACCAGGTTTAGCTTTCCAACAAGCATTTAAAGATGAAGCTAAAATTGTTGCTACAATAGTATGCGGTGATTCATATTTTAATGAAAATCTTGAAGAAGCTAAAAAAACTATACTAAAAATGATTAAAGAATATAATCCAGATTTGTTTATAGCAGGGCCTGCTTTCAATGCTGGAAGATATGGAGTTGCATGTGCAACTATTGCAGCAGAAGTTAAAGAGCAATTAAATATACCAGTACTTACAGGAATGTATAAAGAAAATCCTGGTGCAGATATGTTTAAAAACAAAGTATATATAGTATCTACAAAAAATTCAGCCGTAGGTATGAAAGATGCAGTTAAGAAAATGGCTCCTCTTGCATTAAAACTTGCTAAAGGCGAGAAAATACTTTCATCTGCTGAAGAAGGTTATTTACCAAACGGCATAAGAGTTAATTTCTTTGAAAAAGAAAGAGGTTCTAAAAGAGCTGTTAACATGCTTTTAAGTAAATTACAAGATAAAGAATTTGTAACTGAGTTCCCTATGCCAGATTTTGACAGGGTTGAACCTAATAAAGCTGTAAAAGATATTACAAAATCAAAAATTGCTTTAGTAACATCTGGTGGAATTGTTCCAAAGGGAAATCCTGACCACATAGAATCATCAAGTGCATCTAAATTCGGAAAATATGATATAGATGGTGTTACGGATTTAACAGAAGAAACATATGAAACTGCTCATGGTGGATATGATCCAGTTTATGCAAATCTTGATTCTGACAGAGTTTTACCAGTTGACATTTTGAGAGAATTCGAGCAGCAAGGTAAAATAGGCAGTTTGCATAGATATTTCTATACAACAGTAGGAAACGGAACGGCAGTAAAAAGTTCTAAAGCATTTGCTGCAGAATTTAGCAAAGAATTAAAGCAAGATGGTGTTGATGCAGTTATATTAACATCGACCTGAGGTACCTGTACTCGTTGCGGCGCAACGATGGTAAAAGAAATTGAAAGAGCAGGAATCCCAGTAGTTCATATGTGTACTGTAGTTCCTATTTCATTAACAGTTGGAGCAAATCGTATAGTTCCTACTATTGCAATACCACATCCTCTTGGAAATCCAGCTTTAACTATGGAAGAAGAGAAAGATATAAGAAGAAATTTAGTAGCGAGAGCATTAAGAGCTTTAGAAACTGAAGTAACTGAGCAAACTGTATTTGAAAAATAAGCATACATTTTTAGGTTAAAGTGAGAAAAAAATTTCTCTGTAAGAAATAAAATACCTCATTTACAAATAAATAATATAAATTAAATAATTTAGTATTAAAATTAATGTTAGATTTATAACGAAATATAAATTTTTATTATATTTGTAAATGTGGTATGAATTTTGCTAAAACTATTAATGTAATACTTAGAAAAGAGGTGCATAATGAACGAAATTTATGATGTGATAATAATCGGTGCTGGTCCTGCCGGATTATCTGCAGGTTTATATGCAGGTAGAGCAAGATTAAAAACATTGATTATTGAAAAAGAAAAGTCTGGCGGTCAAATTGTTTTGACTTCTGAAGTTGAAAATTATCCAGGATGTCTTGAAGGTGAATCAGGTCCTACTCTTGTTGACAGAATGGAAAAACAAGCATTACATTTTGGAGCTGAAAAAGTTTTAGATGATATTCTTGAAGTAGACTTTAACGGCAAAGAAAAAGTTTTAAAGGGTAAAAAAGGCGAGTATAGAGGAAAATCAGTTATTATTGCAACTGGTGCAACATCTAAACCAATCGGTTGCCCTGGAGAAAAAACATTCACAGGTAAAGGTGTTTCATATTGTGCAACATGTGATGGAGCGTTTTTTGAAGATTTAGAGGTATTTGTAGTTGGCGGCGGCGATACAGCTGTTGAAGAAGCATTATTTTTAACTAAATTTGCAAGAAAAGTTACTCTTATTCACAGAAGAGATGAGTTAAGAGCAGCAAAATCAATTCAGGAAAAAGCATTTGCAAATCCTAAAATGAATTTTATGTGGGACTCTGCTGTTAAAGAAATCAAAGGTGAGGGTTTAGTTGGTTCTATGGTTGTAGAAAATCTTAAAACTAAAGAATTGACTGAAATATTTGCTGATGAAGACGATGGAACATTTGGAATATTTGTATTTATTGGATATGCTCCTAAAACGCAAGTTTTCGAAGGTATAATAAATATTGAAAATGGTTACATAGTAACTGATGAAAATATGAATACTAATGTAGAAGGCGTTTATGCAGCTGGAGATGTTAGAGTGAAAAGTTTAAGACAAGTTGTTACTGCAGCTGCTGATGGTGCTATTGCAGCAGTTCAGGCTGAAAAGTATTTAGATCACAATTAAAATTAAATATATTAGTTAATATCTTAATATATTAATATGTTAATAATTGGAGGAAATATGTTAGTAGTTGATAAAACATCCTTTGAAACTGAAGTTCTTCAAGGAGAAGGATATATATTGGTAGATTTCTTTGGTGACGGATGTGCTCCTTGTGAAGCATTAATGCCTTCCATAGAAAAATTATCAGAACAATATGGAGAAAAAATAAAATTTACAAAATTAAATACTACAAAAGCAAGAAGAGTTGCTATTGGTCAACAAGTATTGGGTTTACCAGTTATAGCTATATACAAAGATGGAGCAAAAGTAGAAGAGCTTATTAAAGAAGACGCTACTCCAGATAATGTAGAAGCTATGATTAAAAAATATATATAATTTATATTTTCATCAAAATTAAAAATTAAAATTAAACTTAAAGGAGGAAATTATGAGCTTATTACAAGGAAAAAAAGTAATAATAATAGGCGACAGAGATGGAATACCAGGCCCAGCTATAGAAGAATGTGTTAAAACAGCTGGAGCAGAAGTAGTATTTTCATCTACAGAATGTTTTGTCTGAACTAGCGCAGGCGCAATGGATTTGGAAAACCAAAAAAGGGTTAAAGATTTAGCAGATAAATATGGTGCTGAAAATTTAGTTGTAGTTTTAGGAGCATCTGAAGGTGAAGCTTCAGGATTAGCTGCTGAAACAGTAACTAACGGAGACCCTACTTATGCAGGTCCATTGACAGGAGTTCAGTTAGGACTCTCAGTATTTCACGTATGTGAACCAGAAATAAAAGATGAAGTTGATGCAACAATTTATGATGAACAAGTTGGTATGATGGAAATGGTATTGGATGTTGATGATATAGTTAGTGAAATGGCTCCAATAAGAGCAGATTACTGCAAGTATCTATAATATCTATATATTTATATAAAATTAAATATAAAATAATTTGCTTCGCAGAAATCTGCGAAGCAAATTTATACGTATAAATAAGTTAAAATTAAAAAATTATTGGATAAAATCAATAGGAGGTAATATGAATAGTGTAATTAAAGGAGCAAGTTATACTTTAGCTTATGCACCTGATATGGTAGTTCATAATGGAACTACTCAAACAACTGAAAGAACTGTTAATCCAAATTCTGAATATTTAAAACAAATAAAAGGTCATTTAAGAACATTTGAACAAGTAATAAATTATCCTCCAAATCAAACTTATATAGGAAATATAACACCTGAAGAACTTGCTACATTAGAACAACCATGGATTGATAAAGAAATTCAAAATGCATCAAGATTTGGAAAATATGGTGAAATAATGCCTCAAGAAGAGTTCATTTGTTTAATGCAAATGTGTGATGCTTTTGAATTAGTTCAACTTGATAAAAATTTTGTTGCTAATGCTAAAACACAACTTGAAAAACATCCACTTTTCACTGAAGATTTAATGAGCCGTTTAAGTGAAGGTGAAGAAATAGAAAAAATTACTTACTGGGTAAATGAAGAACATGCTGAACCATTATATAATAATGATGTTTTAATTGGCTGTGTAAAAAAAGCCCATGATATTGATGTGAATTTAAACGCACATGTAATGTTGGAAAATTTAGTTTCTAAAGCATCAAATGTTCTATCAATTTTAAATTTATTAGCTAAAAATAATGTTAATAGAGATGAAATAGATTATGTAATTGATTGCTGTGAAGAAGCTTGTGGAGATATGAATCAAAGAGGCGGAGGCAACTTTGCTAAAGCTTGTGCAGAAGTAGCAGGATTATTAAATGCTACAGGTTGCGATATAAGAGGATTTTGTGCAGGACCTACGCATGCTTTAATTCAAGCTGCGTCATTAGTTAAAGCAGGAACTTATAAAAATGTAATAGTTTCTGCAGGAGGATGTACTGCAAAACTTGGCATGAATGCTAAAGATCATGTTAAAAAAGGTATTCCAGTACTTGAAGATGTTCTTGGTGGTTTTGCCGTATTAATTAGCGAAAACGATGGAGTTAGCCCAGAAGTTAGAGTTGATTTAATAGGTAAACATAATGTTGGAACAGGATCATCACCTCAAGCTGTTATAACATCTTTAGTATCTTCTTTAGAAAAAGCAGGAATGAAAATAACAGATGTTGACAAATATTCTGTTGAAATGCAAAATCCAGACATCACAAAATTTGCTGGTGCAGGTGATGTACCTTTAGCAAATTATAAAATGATTGGTGCTCTTGCAGTAAAAAGAGGAGATATTGATAAAAAAGATTTAGCAACATTTGCAGATAAACATGGTATGGTTGGCTGGGCACCTACACAGGGACATATTCCATCAGGTGTTCCATATATTGGATTTGGAAAAGATGCAATAATGGAAGGCAAAATCAAAAATACAATGGTAATCGGAAAAGGAAGTTTATTCTTAGGAAGATTGACAAATTTATTTGATGGCGTATCATTTATAATGCAAGCAAATGAAAGCAAAAATGAACAAAAGGCATCTGAAGGAATTTCTGAAGAAAGAATAAAAGAGCTTATTGCAGAATCAATGAAAAAATTTGCAGCTAATCTTCTTGGAGAGTAGGTGCCATATGTCAGAAAAACAAGTAAATCAAATAATCGGTAAAATTTTTAATGAAATATCTGATACATTAATAAGCGGTCAATATGGAAAAAAAGCTAAAATATTAATAACATCTATGGGAAGCGAACACGGCGAAGAAAATATACTACAGGCAGCTTTAAAAGCAAAGAAGTCTGGAATAGATATATCGCTTATTGGCACAGTTTCTTCTGAAGAAGTAAATGTTGTTAAAGTTTCAAATGAAGAAGAAGCGCATAATAAAATGGAAGAATTTTTAAATTTTAAAGAATATGATGCTGCAATTACAATGCATTATCCATTTCCAATAGGGGTGTCAACAGTTGGAAGAATTATTTCACCTGGAAAAGGAAATGAAATGTTTATAGCTACTACAACTGGTACATCATCTACAGATAAAGTTGAAGGTATGGTTAAAAATGCTATTTATGGTATTATAACTGCTAAATCATGTGGGATTAAAAATCCAACAGTAGGGATTTTAAATGTTGATGGTGCAAGGCAAACTGAAATTGCTCTTAAAAAACTAAAAGATCAAGGTTATGATATTAACTTTGCTCAGTCACAAAGAAGTGACGGTGGCGCTGTAATGCGTGGAAATGATTTGCTCATGGGTTCATGTGATGTTATGGTAATGGATTCATTAACAGGCAATTTAATGATTAAAATATTTTCATCATATACAACTGGTGGAAATTACGAATCATTAGGATTTGGTTATGGACCTGGAATAGGTGAAAATTTTGATAAATTAATTTTAATAATTTCAAGAGCATCAGGTGCCCCATTAGTTGAGGGAGCTATTAAATATGCTGATGAGTTAGTAAAAGGGAATTGTATAAAAGTAGCTAAGCAAGAATTCGATAAAGCTAATAAAGCAGGCCTGAAAGATATTTTAAATAACTTAAAATGTAGCAAAAAAGAAACAGTTAAAAAAGAAGTTGTAGCACCAAAAAAAGAAGTTGTTACATCACAAATATCAGGTGTTGAAATAATGGATTTAGAAGATGCCGTACAAGTTCTATGGGAAAAAGGCATTTATGCTGAAAGTGGCATGGGATGCACAGGCCCAATAATTTTAGTAAATGATGCTAATACAAATACAGCAATTAATATTTTAGCAGATAATGATTATATAGCAAAAGAAAAATTAGACTGCTAATATGTTAATAGGTAGTGATATGATGCGTGAAATTAATTTCACGCATGTATGATATAATTAAACCTGAATTATTACTGATGATGCAATTTTAGATATTTATATCATTGAGAATAATTCAGGTTTTATACTAAAATATAAATGGAGGAATAATTAATGTCAAAAAATTTATTGAATGTAAACCAGCATGAAGAAATTGATACAATTCTGAAAAATCATGACATGAGTAAACACAATCTTGTGGGTATTCTTTTGGGTGTGCAATCGTTGTCAGAAGAACATTACATTACAAAGGAGCAAGCAGAATACATAAGCGAAAAACTAAATATTTTTGTCAGCAATGTTTATGATGTTATTACATTTTATTCTGCATTATCAAACAAGCCAAAAGGAAAATACGTAATTCAGGTGTGTAACAGCACATGCTGCAAAGTAACAAAATATGAAAATATAAAAAAAGCAATAGAACAAGAATTTGGAATAGGAATTGGTAATATTACTCCTGATGGTATGTTTTCATTTGAATATAGTTCTTGCTTTGGAGCTTGTGACATATCACCTGCTATCAGAATTGGGGAAAAGGTTTACGGGAACCTTGATGAATCAAAGGTTGTTAATATAATTAAAAATTATCGAGGTGAATAATATGGGAAAAGCAGT
>DIVM01000146.1 GCA_002435835.1 Firmicutes bacterium UBA6132 | reverse complement strand
GAACATATTGAATATGCAGGTATCAATTTAACAGTAAGTAGATTGGTAGTTAATGCTCCGTCATCAACAACAGCTGGTGGATCTTTATATAATGGATTTGCTCCTACTACTACATTGGGATGCGGTACATGGGGAAACAACAGTATTTCAGAAAACTTAGATTATAAACATTTAATGAATGTTTCAAGAATAGGAAGAGTTGTAGACAGAACAGCTCCTACTGACGAAGAAATTTGGGCTGACTAAAAAGAGCTAAATTTTAATAAAAATGTATCTAAAATAAAAAATTTAAAGGAGTATTACTTATGAAAATATATGTATTAGGATCAGGAACAATGGGAGCTGGAATAGTTCAAACTTTTGCTCAGTCAGGGATAGAAGTTTATATGAGAGAAAGAACTCCTGGAAAAGGAATGAAAATAATATACAAAGATTTAGATAAGCAGGTTTCAAAAGGAAAAATAACAGTGGAAGATAAAGAAAGAATTCTTTCTTTTATTACATCGACGCAATCAATAGAAGATGCTAAAGATGTTGATTTAGTTATTGAAGCAGCTACAGAAGATATGCAATTAAAGAAAGAAATTTTTGCTGAGTTAGATAAAATATGCAAGGCTGAAACAATATTATCAACTAACACTTCATCTTTGTCAATAACTGAAATAGCAAGTGCTACTAACAGACCTGATAAAGTAATAGGAATGCATTTCTTTAACCCTGTTCCAGTGATGAAATTGGTTGAAATAATTAAAGGAATAGCTACATCAGAAAATACTAAAGATTCAATCCTTCAATTAACTCAACAAATAGGTAAAACCCCAGTTGAAGTTGAAGAAGCACCTGGATTTGTAGTTAACAGAATATTGATTCCTATGATTAATGAAGCAGTAGGAATATTGGCAGAAGGAATAGCAAAGGCAGATGATATTGATACAGCAATGAAATTAGGTGCAAACCATCCTATAGGACCTTTAGCTTTAGGAGATATGGTAGGTAATGATGTTTGTTTAGCTATAATGGAAGTATTATTTAAAGAATTCGGAGATTCAAAATATAGACCTCATCCATTATTAGTAAAGATGGTTAGAGCAAATCTGTTGGGTAGGAAGACTGGAAAAGGGTTTTATGAATATAAATAATTTAAAGCAAATATAAATCAATGTTGTAATAATTATTGAATATAAGTGCTTTCATATAAATAAACCTTGAAATTAATTCTTAACAAGGTTTATTTATTTTTATTTAAATAAGATAAGTTAACAACTACAATTTTATATAATAAAAGGAGATTAATATGTCTAATTTGCTTAAACCTTTAAAAATGAAAAATCTTTCATTGAATAATAGATTAGTAATGCCTCCCATGGTAACTGCTCAAGCTGAAAATGATGGAAGAGTAAGTAAAGAAATATTAGATTATTATAATGAAAAATCTAAAGGAGGATACATTTCATTAATAATAATAGAGCACTGTTATGTAAAAGACGGTCAGGCATCTAAAAATCAAATTTCTATTGCAGAAGATTATTTTATTGAAGACTTGAAAAAACTTGCAGATGTAATTCATAATAATGGTTCAAAAGCAGTTTTGCAAATAAATCATTCAGGTAGTCTAGTTGCACCCTCAACTGTAGTACATCCAAGAAAATTAAATGACTTAGCTCCAAAAGAATTAACTATTAAAGAAATAAAAGAAATAATAGAAAATTTTAAGGATGCTGCTCTTCGCGTCAAACAGGCAGGTTTTGACGGTGTTGAAATTCATTCAGCACATGGATATCTTTTAAATCAATTTTTATCACCATTAACTAATAAACGTACTGATGAATATGGTGGGGATATTTTAAGTAGGGTTTTAATACATTTACAAATAATAAGAAAAATAAGAGATGCGGTAGGTAATGATTATCCATTATTTTTACGGTTAGGAGTATCTGATTATATTGAAGGTGGTATTTCAATTGAAGAAAGCAAAATTGCTGCACAACTTTTTGAAATGGCTGGAATAGATGTTTTGGATGTAACAGGAGGTTTATGCGGATATGAAATTCCTGGACGTAATGAACAGGGTTATTTTTCAGAACTTTCTGAAGCAATTAAAAGCGTTGTATCACTACCTGTAATATTAACTGGGGGTATTACTAAACCTGATGTTGCAGAAATGCTGCTTGAGGAAGGTAAGGCAGATTTAATTGGTGTTGGCAGAGCAATTGCCAAAGATTCATTATGGGCAAAAAATTCATTAGAATTTTTAGGTCAAAATTCCCAAAAACGATGTTATAATATTTAAATTTTGAAGGTGTTTTCCATTTTTTTGCAAATCATTATCCTTAATTAATTCGCTTTTCTTTTTTTATTTTCTTTCAAATTCATTTTTGTTTAAAAAAGGAAGAACTTCTTTGAAAGTTTAAAAATTAACATTTGATTATAGCTTTCCATTAAAATAAAGCTATAATTTTTAGTATTTAATTATAATATATTTTTAAAAAAATCCTTTTAAACTAAGTCGAAGTGTGATAAAATGAGTTGTATAAATGATTTGAGGGCATTTATATGAGTGCAAATAATGATAAAGATTAAATTGGAAAAGTATATAAAATGCAATTTTCATGCGTAAGATTGTCAAAAAAAAGACATTAAAGTAAAGAATTATAAGCTGTACCATTAAATTATGCATGTTTAAGTTGCGTTCATTGCATTTTAAGTACGTTACCAAGAAAAAAGCTGAATTTGAGCAACTATGTTATAAATCGATAAGATGTTAAAATTAGCTGTTATATTTTAATTATATGTTGGCATTATTTTTACACTTATCTGATTGCAATAATGTTTAAATATATTTAAGTTGCATTAAAAAATAAAGGAGAACTAAAATGGATGACAAAAAATTAATTCAAGATTTAATTGAAAAGGCAAGAATTGCACAGCAGGAATTAGCAACATATTCTCAAGAAGAATTAAATGCTATAGTAAAAGTAATAGGAAAAACTGTTTATGATAATGCGGAATTATTAGCCAAAATGGCAGTTGAAGAAACTGGTATGGGAGTTTATGAAGATAAAGTTGCAAAAAATAAAGGTAAATCTAAATCAATTTATAATCATATAAAAGATAAGAAATCTGTAGGTATTATAGATTCTGATGAAGAAAAAGGTCTTGATTTTGTAGCTAAACCAATCGGAGTTATTGGAGCAGCTACACCAACTACAAATCCAATTGTAACACCTATGTGTAATGCAATGTTTGCTTTAAAAGGCGGAAATTCAATAATAGTTTCACCGCATCCAAGATCAAAAAACTGCAGTACTTATACAGTTGAGTTAATAAATGCAGAAATGAAAAAACAAGGCGTAAGATGTCCAGAAAATGCAATTCAAATATTAAGTGAACCTACTATTGCTGCATCTGCAGAACTTATGAAATCAGTTGATGTAGTTCTTGCAACAGGAGGAGCTGCTATGGTTAAATCTGCATACTCAAGCGGGAAACCTTCATTTGGTGTTGGCCCTGGAAATGTACAAGTTATTGTGGACCGTGATGTTGATTTTAAAGAAGCAACAGCTAAAATAATAGATGGAAGAAAATTTGACAATGGGATAATTTGTTCAGGAGAACAGTCAATAATAGCTCCTGCTGATAAATATGAAGAAGTTATAGCTGCTGCAGTAGAAAATGGAGCATATTACATCGATGATAGCAAAACAATTGATATTTTCAGAAAAGTTCTTTTCATAGATGGAATTATAAATAAAGATGTTGTAGGACAATCAGTACAAACAATTGCACTATTAACCGGAGTAAAAATTCCAGAAGGTACTAAAGTAATAATATTAAAAGCTGAAGGAATAGGCGCGGAAGATGTATTGTGCAAAGAAAAAATGTGTCCAGTAATGATTTCACTTAAATATGATACATTTGAAGATGCAGTTAGAATTGCACAAACTAACCTTGATGTTGAAGGAAAAGGACATTCAGCTGCAATTCATTCAAATAATAAAGAACATATTGAATATGCAGGAATTAATTTAACAGTAAGCAGATTAGTAGTTAATGCTCCATCATCAACAACTGCTGGTGGTTCATTATATAATGGATTTGCACCTACAACTACATTAGGATGCGGAACATGGGGAAACAACAGTATCTCTGAAAACTTAGATTACAAACATTTAATTAATGTATCAAGAATTGGAAGAGTTGTAGACAGAGTAGCGCCAACAGACGAAGAAATTTGGGCTAACTAATATATATTTTAACTGAATATTTGTTATTTGAACGTACCCGTCAATTGTCTTTGTTGACGGGTACGTTCTTTTTTAAAAATTTAATTTTATCTGAAATTAGATATATCAATGTTATATTTTTCTATTTTTCTATAAATCGTTCTCCTGCTGATACCTAAATATTCTGCAGTTTTTGTGGCACTGCCTCCATTTATATAGAGCGCTTTTAGAAGTTCGTCTTTTTTAAAATTTGTGTTGTTGTCTAATAAATCAATATTAAAATTACTATTGGGCTGTGAAACATTTTGAGAATAGTTTTCAAATTTTGAATTCGTATGAGTACTTTCAGAAGCCAAGTGTAAAAATTGCATAGGCAAATCATTTATAGTTATTTTATCAGCATCTACAATATTTATGGCTCTTTCAATAACATTTTCCATTTCTCTTATATTTCCTGGCCATAAATAATTTTTAAAAGCCTCAATAACTTTAGCATCTATTTCTTTAATATTTTTGTTTAAAGCATTATTATAATGATTTATGAAATGATTAGTTAATAACTTTATATCGGTTTTACGATCTCTTAAAGGAGGAATATTTATAGTTAGAACATTTAATCTGTAATACAAATCTTCTCTGAATGAGTTATGATTGATTCCTTCGAACAAATTTTTATTAGTTGCAGCAATTATTCTTATATCAACTGGTATAGGTTTTGTTCCACCTATCCTTACTACCTTTTTAGTTTGCAATACTCTTAATAAGCTTACCTGTGTATCTAAAGGCATATCTCCTATTTCGTCAAGGAATATTGTGCCGCCGTCTGCCAGTTCAAATTTTCCTGGTTTTCCTTCTTTGTTAGCTCCTGTAAATGATCCGCCTTCATAACCAAACAATTCACTTTCAATAAGCCCTTTTGGTAATGCACCACAATTAATTGCTATAAAAGGTTCATTACAGCGTGAACTTGCGTTATGAATTGATTGTGCCATTAATTCCTTACCTGTTCCGCTTTCACCTAATATTAAAACATTGGATGTGCTTTTAGCTGCTTTTAAACATAAATTTTTAACATATGATATTTGAGCAGAATTACCTATAATGTCATCAACTGTATATGAAGCTGAAAAACCGCTGTATTTATTAACTAATTTATGTATTCGTTTCATTTCTCTAAAAGATATTACGATACCTTCTGATTGATCACTTTGGTTATTGTACGATGCAGTTGTAATACTATATTTCATTCCCTGTATTTCTAACTCAGTGTCCATATAATTTTGGTTTAAATGTTCTAAATCTATATTAGTTTTATCGTATTCCAATATTTCGTTAATTTTTTTATTTACTGCTTTACAGTTTATATTAAATAATACGGTTGCTGATTTATTAATATTTAAAATAGTTCCATCTTTAGAAATTACTATTATAGCAGAATTAATGGAATTTAAAGTTGTAGTTGTTTTGTTATTTTCAGTATACAATTTATTATATGCGTTAATTAATTTTAGTTCTTTTTCTATACCGTCAACAGCAGCTACAACCATTCCTAAAGTATGGCTGTGAACATTTTCCTTAATTCCGGTAATATCTAAACATCCTATTATATTGTTTGATTCATCATGAATAGGTGCTGCTGAACAAGTGTATTTCTGATGATATTTAACCCAATGTTCCTGACCGTACATTTGAATTGGTTTGTCCAATGCAATACATGTTCCGATTGCATTTGTTCCTGAATAATTTTCACTCCTGTCAACTCCTACTTTTAAACTGGAATAGTCTTTTGCTTTAGAAATAATATCGTCATCTCCGACCAAGCTTAATATTATTCCTTCCTCATCAGTTAAGAATACAACAAAACCTGAATTTTGAACAAAAGAATATATTTTATTTATATACGGCATGGTGACTTTTATTAATTCACTTTTCTTTTTTAATTTTATTTCAAGTTCATTTTTGTTTAAAATTTTATTTTTTACTGTATATGGGTCAACACCATATTCTTTTGACCTTTTCCATGAATCATATATTTCAGGTCTTATAATGTTTTGATTACATGTATTATTATTTATAAAGTTATGCAATTCTTCAGCAACTTTTATTTCCATATTTACATTGAACATAGCATTGAACATAGAATTTCCTCCTTTTGTAACATATAAATTATAGTAGATTTTTCTAATTATGTCAATTTTGCTGTTTTTAAGAATGCATAGTAGTTATGTTTATTTTTGTGCCACATATGTGGCACAAAACGGACACATACATGTCATACAGTGGCACAATGTAAATTCATAATATAATTAGAATAATTTATTAGCAGAAAATATTGAATATTAAAAAATGTTGTAAATATAAAATTAAAAGGTAAAAATCGACTTTTAAATTAAAAACTTTAAAGATGGCATGGTATTTGCTTTATAATATGTACAATAAATTGTTTCGAAATTTGGGAGGAAGAAATGAATATTAAAGGTTATGACAAAGAGCAATTAATAAGCTTTTATGAAACAATGTATAGAATGAGACGTTTTGAAGAGGAAATTTTTGAATTCTATAAAAAAGGCATGATGGCAGGATTAGCTCATTTATACTTAGGAGAAGAAGCAGTATCAACAGGTGTATGTGCAGCACTAAATGAAAATGATTATATAGGAAGTACTCATAGAGGTCATGGTCATTTAGTAGGCAGAGGTGCTGATATAAATAAAATGATGGCAGAAATTTTGGGTAAAGAAACTGGATATTCTAAAGGAAAAGGCGGCTCAATGCATATTATGGCTTTGGATAAAGGCATACTTGGTGCAAACGGTATAGTTGGAGGAGAAATTCCTATAGCAACAGGAGCTGCATATTCTGCTAAATACAGAGGAACTGATCAAGTAGCTGTGTCATTCTTTGGTGATTCTGCTTCTAATGAAGGAACATTCCATGAAAGCATCAATATGGCATCAGCATGGGACCTACCTATTGTTTATGTAATAGAAAACAATTTATATGGTATATCAACTGACATTAGAGATGTAACTAATGTAGAAAATTTAGCTGACAGAGCATACGGTTACGGAATTCCTGGTGTAGTAGTTGATGGTATGGATGTAATAGCAGTTTATGAAGCAGCTAAAACTGCTGTAGAAAGAGCAAGAGCAGGTCATGGTCCAACATTAATTGAATGTAAAACATATAGATGGCAAGGACATCATGTTGGAGATCCTGCATTATACAGAGCAAGAAGAAATCCAAATGAAAAAGAAGAATGGATGAGAAGATGTCCTATTAACTGTATGAAAGATGAACTTATTAATGAAATAGTTCTTTCAGCCGAAGAAATTGAAAAAATTGAAAATAAAATAGAAACTGAAGTACAGGAAGCAGTTAAATTTGCAGCTGAAAGTCCATATCCAGAAGTTGAAGAATCATTCAGAGATATTTTTGCTTAAATATAGGGAGGTTTAATTAAGATGAGAGAATTAGCATATAGAGATGCGGTAGTTGAAGCATTGGATGAAGAAATGGAAAGAGATGAAAGCGTCCTTCTTTTAGGTGAAGATGTTGGATTCTTAGGCGGAAATTTTAAAACATCAGTAGGTTTATTAGATAAATATGGAGATTTAAGATGTAAGGATACTCCTATTTCAGAACAAGGTTTTGTAGGAATGGCAGTAGGAATGGCAATAACTGGTTTAAGACCGGTGGTGGAATTAATGTTTTCTGACTTTTTATTAGTTGCTGCAGACCAAGTGATTAACCAAGCTGCAAAAATCAGATATATGTCAGGCGGACAGGTTACAGTTCCAATGGTTATAAGAACTCCTATAGGAGCTGGAAGATCTTCTGCAGCACAACATTCACAAAGTATGCAAGCAATGGTATCACATTTTCCAGGATTAAAAGTAGTTGTTCCTTCTACGGCTCAAGAGTTAAAAGGTTTAATGAAAACAGCAATAAGAGATGACAATCCAGTTATTGTTTTTGAACACAAAATGGAATACAGTAATAAATTTATGGTGGATGATGTTATAGAACCTATTCCATTTGGTAAAGCAAATATAGTAAGACAAGGTACTGACATAACTATAGTAGCTACATCATCATTAGTAATGAGAAGCCAAGAAGCTGCTGAAGCACTACAAAAAGAAGGAATATCTGTAGAAGTTATAGATTTAAGAACAATTATTCCATTGGATAAAGAAACAATAATAGAATCAGTTAAGAAAACTGGAAAATTAATTGTAGCAGATGAAAGCCATGATTTTTGCGGAGTATCAGCAGGAATATCTTCAGAAGTAATGGATGAAGTATTTTATTATTTAGATGCACCAATAGGTAGAATATCAACACCAAATGTTCCATTGCCATTTAGCCCAGCGTTGGAATTTCCAATAATACCTTCAAGGGATAAAATAATAGCAAAAGTAAAAGAAATAGTAAAGTAAAGAGGTGAAAAAATGGCAGAAGTAATAATAATGCCAAAACTTGGTTTTAATATGTCAGTTGGTAAACTTGTCAGATGGTACAAGGAAGTAGGAGACCAAGTGATAAAAGGAGAGCCAGTTTTCGCAATAGAAACGGATAAAACAAATAT
>DIVM01000242.1 GCA_002435835.1 Firmicutes bacterium UBA6132 | reverse complement strand
ATCCTATTCATATGAATCCAGTAGTAAGGGAAGCTGCAATTGAAATATTAGGAGATTGTGATAGAATTAGAATTATAGAACCATTAGATGTTTTAGACTTCCATAATTTCCTTTCAAGGTCTTATTTGATATTGACAGATAGTGGCGGAATTCAAGAAGAAGCACCAAGTCTTGGTAAGCCAGTATTAGTAATGAGAGATACAACAGAGCGTCCTGAGGGTATAGCTGCCGGAACGCTAAAATTGGTTGGAACGGATGAAGAAGTTATTTATAAAACATTTAAGCAATTGCTTGAAGATAAATATGAATATGAAAAAATGAGTAAAGCAAGCAATCCTTATGGTGATGGATTTGCAAGTAAGAGAATAGCGGATATTTTGGAGTATGGGGAAATACTGCAGAGTCAAGAATAGAATTACATGGTTAGTAAGCATATATAAAATAAAAATTAAGTAAAAATTTTAAACAGACAATTTGCAATTAAGTCTTTGTTGAATATACTAATAGCTGTTGGAATGGGATTTTCTGTTGTGTTCTCTCAAAAAATAATGGACAAATTGAGTGTAGAATTTAATTTGGATGGAGGTTTTGTGATGAATTTAATAACAATGGTGACAAGTTATATGGCGGGTACGGGTGCTTGCGGGATTCGCGACAGTAACGGATGAACATTTTAACAGGAAAACTATTGATATATTGTAATATAAAGAAGCACACCTGGAGGTTCAAATCCTCTGAATCCCGCCAATTAAATAATTTAACATAACGACACAATCAATAAGCCTGCTGTGACAAGTTTATAACTGCAGTTTTTAGAAGGATATCTGCAAACGATTTACATTGTATTATAGAATAGCTGTTGTGGTAATAAGATAACAACCAATAATTTATAGATCCATTCTCAAGCAGCCTATTACGTTTTTCAAAGCCATCAGGATAAGTAAATTGGAAAGAACTTATAATGAACTAATTGAAGAAGGACTAAAAGCTAATAATAGGAAAGCAGACATAAAGATTTTACAAGAAAGCTTGAAAACAAATTTATTTTTTTACTTGCATACAGAACAAATGTTCGATATTATGTATATAATGAACAAAATTTATATAGTTAGTGTAAAAGCTTTTATAATGAATATACATTTTAGGTTATTCTATTAGAAAGGAAATTATATGAAGGTATTATTTATTTCTCCCAAAATTACAATGGATGAGTATGATAAAGCTGATGTGTTTTTAAAAGTATGCAGAATAGAGGTGGAAAATTATATACTTGAAACCTCTGTAGTTAGCAAATTAAGTCAATTATCAACTGTCGTAAATGATCTTAATAAGGATATGTTAATTGTTATATTTAATAATAATGAGGACAATTATTCAAATCAAATAAAGGAATTTATAGAGACTGCTAAGTATAAAGAAATTGGAATATGGCCAGTAGCTATTAATGAAAAATGTAGAACTCCAATGTGTAATTTGGGAGTCGAACAAAGTTATGATGTTTGGGAACAATTAAGACTTAGAAATTTAGATGTAAATTATTTAGAAACAGTAGCAAAAATATTTGCTAGGAAAATAATTTCAAGATTATTACCTACATTATATAGTGATAACAGTTTATTGTTTTTAAGTCATAGGAGATTAGATGGGGAAGAAATAACAGCAACCCTGTGTGATCAATTGAATATTCAAGCAACAAATTATAAAAACTTTAGAGATGTTGTAAATGTTGAAGTAGGACAAGAAGCCCAAGAAGTAATTGACTCAGCATTAAGTCAAAGCGACATTCTGGTATTTATTCATACAGAGAAGTCAGGAGAATCAAAGTGGATTGAAAAAGAATTAATATATGCCGTATTAAATAGCATACCTATAATATGGTTGCGAATTGATAATGCAGATATATCAAAATTACGTATTTGTCCTTGTCATAAACCACATATTGAATGTTGCAGTGATGATTTTAATGATAGAGATAAATTAATAAACATTGTTGATGAGATTTTGAACAAGAGTTTTGAACTAATAATGTTAAATTCCAACAATGTATTTGATAGAATAAATTCAATTAAGGGATTATTAGAAACATCAAATCTAAAATTAATTGAAGAAGATAAAAGATTTATGATTTATAATTTAACATTACCGCGAAAGGGCTATATGTATCCACAAAGAAACATTAATCAGTATATTCAATGTTTTGGTCGAAGATATAAGCCGGAAGATATTGAGATAATAAAGAAATACCTTGAAAGTAAGATAGTTAATGATTATAGACCGTATGATTCAGCCGTATTGTTATCTGATAAAGTTAAAGTAAGACGTGATAATGATCATATAATAGAAGAAAATTATGAAGATTTTTATTGTAATTGTCAAAAATATATTAATCAAAATAATATTTCTTATGATAGTGAAATTATTATTTCTGGGGCATTTCCAGAATGTGATGAAATATATAAACAGTCACTTTATGATGCCGTAAATATTTTTTCAAAGGAAATTATTAAAAACGGTTTTACATTAACATTTGGTGCGCATCCTACATTCCAAAATATTATTTTTGAGATTGCAAAAAAATTTAGGCCAAATGATTATAGTAAAGCAATTAAAATGTTTATTTCTAAATTCTTTAAAAATAGTTATAACATATTTGATTTAAAAGCAAATGCAACTGTAACAGAAACTAATGAGAGCGATGGTGATCTGATAAAAAGCTTAACGGAAATGAGAATAAAAATGATAAATAGGTCTACTGTAAAAGCATTAGTTTGCTTGGGTGGAGTAATTAGAAATGGAGACAATACCAAAGGTATTGATGAAGAAATTAAGATAGCTAGAACAAATAATATACCAGTTTATTTAATTGGCTCTGTTGGAGGAAGGTCTTCACAGTTGGCATCAGAATATAGAAGTACAGGAGAGTGGATTAAACTAAACGAAGAATCTAATGAATTTAATGAGGAATTAGCATTAAATTTGGACTACAGATATTTGGCAAATAAAGTTATAGATGTAATTAAGAATAAAAACTAAGTTTTTAAAAAGGGGTGTAGAAACTATGGGACATAAAATTTTTGTATCGTATAAATATGCTGATGATAGTGTTCATAATTTAAATACATGGACAAACTCTACAGTTAGAAATTATGTAGATGAATTTGAATCAAAGCTTGATGAATCAGATGACATTTATAAGGGAGAATCTGATGGAGAGGACTTATCTAAATTAGGTGAAGAAGCTATATGGCAAAAACTAAAAGATAGGATATATGATAGCTCATTAACCATTGTTTTTATTTCACCAAACATGAAATCCTTGTGGAAAACTGACAAGGAACAATGGATACCTTGGGAAGTTTCATATTCCCTCAAGGAAGTTAGTCGAAAAAATAAAAATGGAGATGCAGTTACAAGTAAAACAAATGCTATGATTGCTGTTGTGCTACCAGATATAGGCAATTCGTATTCGTATTATTTGGAGAGCAAAAGTTGTTGTACATCAAAATGTACTATGCATCAAATTTACAAGTTATTTGATATTATAAGAAAAAACAAATTCAATTATAATAATGGAAATAAAGAGGAGTGTGAGGGAAAAAGTATAATATGGCATGGTAAATGTAGTTATATTGAAGCAGTAAAATGGTGTGACTTTATAAATGATGTAAATAAGTATATTGATGAAGCTTATGAAAGACAAGATGATATATTAAATTATGATATTCATAAAGAAGTTTAATGTATAATTGCTGTTGTACCATTAAGTATTCGAAAAAATAAAAATAAAAATCATAAAAAAACTACCATATGAAATAAATATAATCTAATATAATATAGATAAAATTCTTAGGAGGTAAGACTGTGTTCACTGGATTTAACTTAAAAACTAATAGAGATTTTAAAAGTACTTTTGAGGATCAATCTGCCTATAATAATATGAGGAAAAAAGTTGAGGGTGAACTTGATAAATATATTGGTGTCAATGGTAAAATCGATGGTACAAAACTGCAAAATGATTGGTTTCCAACTATAAACGCGGATATCTTTATTTCGCATTCTCATGCGGACGAAAATTTAGCTATTGGATTATCAGGGTGGTTAAAACGAACTTTTGGATTGAATTCTTTTATAGATTCTTGTGTATGGGGTTATTCTAATAACTTATTAAGAATAATCGATGATAAGTATTGCAAAAATAGTGGTTCAAATGTCTATGATTATAATGAAAGAAATAAAACAACAAGTCATGTCCATATGATGTTATCATCTGCATTGAATAAAATGATTGATAAAACGGAATGCATCATTTTTCTAAACACTCAAAATTCTGTACAATCTACAGCCGTTAATTCAACTGAAAATATTATTAAGAATCAAACAGAGTCTCCTTGGATATATTCAGAAATAACAGCAACAAATTTAATTAGAAGAAAAAATTTGAGCGAATACAGGAATAGGACAATCAATAAGAAATTCGAGAAATTTGCAAATGAAAATGTTGATTTTGACATAGTATATAGAATAGATTTGAGTTCACTGACGGATATTAATGATTCCCATTTAAATAGGTGGGAAATGTTTAAGACAAATGAAGGAAATAAATTAGATTACTTATATAAAATAGTTAAACCAAATATTTTACATGAATCGGAACAAATTCATAAAGGAATTTATAAAAATGGAAGATATTAAAGAAATTCCAACTGAAGTAATTCATAAGGAAATTGACCTCATTCAATCATGTATTAATAGAATGGCTAATAATTCATTCTTATTAAAAGGGTGGACTGTTTCTTTAATAGCTGTATTTATAGCACTTTTATCAGATAAAGTAGAAATGTTTATAGTATTCTTTATAATTTCTTTAGTAATAACATCTTTTTGGATTTTAGACGCTTACTTCTTAAGATTAGAGAAAATGTATAGAAAATTGTATGAATGGGTTTTAATAGAACGACCTAAAACAAACTATGAAAAACTTTATGATTTAAATCCAAATAGATTTTCCAGTTCTGTAGGTTCTATAATAGGGATAATGTTTTCGTTTACTTTGAAGGAAGGCTTGCGGTGCCTGTCACTTAACTTATTATCACTTAACTTATTAAGTTATTTAAATAAATTATCTATTGAAAATCATTTTGATAAATCAGTAGGATTTGGTTTTGTAGCAATAGTATCCAAACATGACAATCTGAACCTTAATTATTAAAATATTGAAATTCAATTAATGTCGTTATTTTTAACTATTATGACAGGGTTGAAGTAGCATCAAACCCAGAATTCTTAGCACAAGGAACTGCTGTTCATGATACATTACATGCAGCAAGAATTATTATTGGGACTGACAGCAAATGGGCAGAAGAAATACTAATGAAAATATATGAGCCATTTAATCTTCATATAGTATCTGTAAGCAGAAGGTCAGCAGAAATGATCAAGTATGCATCCAATGACTTTTTAGCTCTTAAAATATCATATATGAATGATATTGCCAACCTATGCGAATTAGTAGGCGCAAATATTCAGGATGTAGCAAAAGGAATGAGCTTTGATGAACGTATTGGAAGTAAATTCTTAAATGCAGGTATTGGCTACGGTGGTTCATGTTTCCCAAAAGATACAAAAGCATTGGAATATTTGGCAAGACAAAATGGTTATGAATTAAAAACAATTAAAGCTGCTATTGATGTGAATACAGCACAGAAAACTTTGTTGTACAAAAAAGCTTGCAAAAGACTTATTACATTTAGTGGATTAAAAGTTGCAGTGCTTGGTTTAACATTTAAACCGAGAACTGATGATTTAAGAGAAGCTCCATCACTTGAAAATGTACCTTTAAGGCTTGCGGTGCCTGTCACTTAACTTATTATTAGCCTTTTTTATTTGCAAAATATAAGTTTTGCGACATACTACGATAAATATGATTAGGAGACCGCATATGATTGCCATTCACCTTTTTGTTGTCTATTATGTCTAACTTATAGACGTTAGTAATAAAAGGAATGTGATTTATTTGTCGAGTGAATTCAAATGGGAATAACACCCGTGACAGGCACCATTGACTTGTAAAATAATAATGTAGCTCAAAGAATTTTACATAAATAGATTTATAATTGGTTTTGACTGGTTTTCAGCATATTCAACAGTGTATCCGGTCCCACCACCACTTCCATTGTAATAGCAGATTAGCTTGCTGCTATTGTCTATCATGTATCTGTTTCTTTCGTAATAACAGCCGATTTTAAAATGTGTATTAAGGGTGATTACTTCATCACAATTGGATAATGTATCAAAATAAATGGTACGATCATGATCATTCCATTTAGCTGCTTGTTCCTCAAATGGAACTACTGCGATAAGTTTTATCACTATTGGATCTGTAGGCTTTATTACTTGTTTACGCACCAACACTTGCTCTGCACATATTAAGTCAAAGCCATAACAAGCACCAAATAGAAAGTTTTCATAACCTTCATAGATTGCAATATCAATTTGCCTATACAAATTTTGCTTTAGTACATCTATTTGAGATTTATTTTTTGGTAATTTCTCAGATCGGTGTCCACTAAAACTAAGTGTTTTGTCTTTCATAATTTTGTCTCCTTATAAAGAATAATTATATTCGATATGGATATAGTTTATATTAATTATAAATAATATGACTGAAAAAGTCAATAATTATTGATAATATTTATATATAAATTATATAGGTGGTGAAATTATGGAGCGTCTAAAGCAATTACGTGAATCAAAGAACTTGACTCAAGTGCGGTTGGGAATTGAGCTTGGGGTATCACAAGAGACTATTAGTGGTTATGAAATTGGAAAGGCTGTTCCTCCTGCTGATATGCTTATAAAACTTGCTGATACTTTAGATGTATCTGTTGATTATATTCTTGGTCGCACAGATGATAAACAATTTAAAAAAATCAGTAAATCTGATTTAAGCAATCAGGAACTAGAGTTAATATCCATTTTTCGAAATTTATCTGATAGTAAGAGAGAACGCGCAATAGGTTTGCTAATAGGGCTAGGAGAAAAGAGTTGATAATCAAATTGGTCGAGTAGAGCTGTAGGGATTCGGTACCAGGTGCTTAACTTATGTAATAAATGTTGAAATTTGAATGGTTATTTTTGAAGGACTTAACTTATTTGAGCAAAATATAGTTTTTGCGACAAAAATATATTAATAAAGCATAATCATGATGTGAATTTAAAATATGCTCGTTTAGAAAAACTTAAACCTTTTGAAAAGTTTACATTTATTAAAGGGGATATCTCTGACAAATCAATGATTATGAAGACATTCGAAGAATTTTCGCCCAATGTTGTTGCGAATTTGGCTGCTCAGGCAGGAGTAAGATATTCCATAGAAAATCCTGATGTTTATATAGGAAGCAATATTGTTGGTTTCTTTAATATATTGGAAGCAGTAAGACTACATCCTGTGGAACATCTCGTATATGCATCATCAAGTTCTGTTTATGGTTCAAATAAAAAGGTACCATTTGAAGAATCAGATTTTGTAGATCATCCAGTGTCGTTATATGCAGCTACGAAGAAATCAAATGAGTTGATGGCACATACTTATAGTCATTTGTATGGTGTGCCGGCTCAGGTTTAATAAACTACATACTGTTTAGACCCGGAAAAACCTTGGTACGGGTTAGAACCCGGAAAAACCTTGGTACGGGTTAGAACCCGGAAAATCCTTGCAAGAAAAGTAATGTTATGGTATTATACTTTTTGAAAGGAAGTGGGAATATTGAGCGATATAAATAATAATAGATTTCACATTGAAGAATTTAAAAAAAGATTTAAAACGTATAATACTATTAATGTAAATGATTTTAACGATTTTTACAAGGATGTTTATGGGGAAATTAAGAGGAGTACAGTGAGTTGGATTATCTACGAACTGAAAAAAAACAAAGTGATCAGGAATGTATCAAGAGGTCTTTATGTGCTGGAAGATTTTAAAAAGGAAAGTACAAATGAGTATACTGTCATAACAATGGACATCATAAAATCATCCGAAATGAACTATAATAAATTCAATGAAGAATTGAATAACAAAATAAATTCTTTGAATTTTGTGATTAAGGATAGCTATAGCTATGAAAGAGAATATTTTATTTCTCAAGGTGATGAAATTCAAATTTTATGTCCGTTTGATAATAGAATAGGTTATTTGTTGTTACTTACATTTTGTTACTTGCGCCCTTTTAAAGTACGCTACGGAATTAGCTTTGGTGAAATGGATAATGAATTAAAAAGGAATTCATGGGAAATGAATGGTCCAATTTTTTGGAATGCAAGAGACTGCTTGTCAAAATTAAAAAATAGTAAAGAATATAATGGTTTAGTTGTTAGTGAGTACAATTATGTTGATAAGCTGTGCAACAATATATTAGCATTGATAAATATGGTTATTAACAAGATAACAGATAAACAATGGGATGCAATTAAATTTGAATTATCTAAAAAAAATCTGGATATTGCATTAAATCAGTTAAATATAAGCAAAACAAGTTATTATGACAGATTGAATGTATCAAATATATTTGAAATAATAAATTCTTTTGAAACAATAGTTGAAATTATGAAAATAAGGAGATTGATTGCCTAATGTTTACATTACTAATGCTAATTTCTCATTCTATATCAGATTTTATTATTCAATCAAATAATACTGTCATTTTAAAACATCGTATGGATTGGAAGGGATATCTGTACCATGGAATCGGTCTTTTGGTATCTTCATTATGTATGATTTTACTAGTTGAATTACACGATATGCCTAAATTAGTTAGTAGAATTTTGTTAATTGTATTAATTCATTTGTTAATAGATTTTATTAAAGAAATAATTCTAAATTATTTTTCAAAATTTAGTAATAAGGAAATAATTAAGAAGGCAGATATTGTTGTGTTTTTGTTTGATCAAATGTTACATATAATATTGATCTTACTATTAACAAATGATATAACATTAAGATTTAATAAGTTAAATGAATTTTTATTAAGCATAATGTCAAGTCAAGATGGTTTTAATCAGTTAGATTTGAAACTAATATTCATGATAATGTATATTTCTTTTTCAGGAGCATATTTAATACCTATTGTATTTAACTTGGTATATGCTAATGTGGATAATTACACTAATATTTTAAATGATAAGTTTAAGAAAGACATTGGAATCAATGAACATGTTGAACATAAGTTTATTGATGAAGTGAAAACAGGCAAATGGATAGGAATATTAGAAAGAATATTGATTACAATTTTTTTATACAATAATGAAATAGAGGCTATAGGCTTTATTATTGCTGTTAAATCATTAGCAAGATTCAAAATGTTAGATAGTAAAATATTTTCCGAATACTATTTATTAGGTACTTTATTTAGTGTTGTTTACAATTTGTCTGCTTATGGTATTCTTATAAGAATACTTTAGAGCTGTAATAGAAATTTAAGGCCAATCTTTTAATACGACAAGTGAAATGTTTTTTTGTTTAGCAATCTTTATAGCATTTCTTGCTAAGTAAAATGCAGGTCCATCAAGTTGATTTACCGTTAATTCAAAATTATTTATACTAATAACTCCAATGCCTATACCGCAATAAATTTTGAGATTTTTAAAGTTTTCATTAAAAAAGTCTATAATTTTTTGATAATCACATGGATATTTTAATAATCCTTGCCATTCATCGCCTAAAGTGATGATAAAGTTACTGGCAATTATACTGCTATAATCTTTATTTGCTTTTTTAATTGCGTCAATTAACTTGTATTGTACATCTTCTCTGTTGGACAATTGTTTTGAACTCTTTATATCAAATATAATTACCATATATAACATTATAAAACGCTCCAATTGATTTTTTATTTTGATATCTTAAGTATTGGCAAAAATATATTTTTTAAACTGTTCAAATGAAAAACAATTAATATATTATGTACTAAAATAATATATGTGATGTTAAGTAAATGTATGTTTTATAAATTTTGTAGATGATAACTATTTTATTCATGTTAAATAAGAATAAAATAGTTATCATAAAAAATGTACTTTTTTTGAGTTCAGGTTTAATGAATATTTTGTTTGAATTTAGATGTATCATAGTCGAAGAAGTACATAAATTTTTGAAGAATTTTAATATTAGGTGTGTTATAAGTGATATTAGTCCAATTGGAGCTTTATTAGGAGAAAAACTTAAGGTTAAAAGCATTTGAATATCTAATTTTACATGGGTTGAACAATATGAGAATATTGGGGTTGACAGTGATATTATTTATAGATTTAAAGATGCTTACTCGAAGTTGGACTGTTTCATTGAATATGATTTAGCTTTACCAATGGATTATAATTCATTGCTTTGTATAAGAATTTGCGATTAATAATGAATTGAATTTAATGCTTAAATTTAAACATTAATTAAAGGAAAACACATATATTTATAAATATTTTTTGCGTTTTGTGAGGTTTAGAGGTTAGTTCATGCTTTTTGTTTTTGTGAATTTTTTATATTTATACAATCACTCATTTAAAAAATAAACTTGACATTTAAATCAGGAACTGATGATTTAAGAGAAGCTCCATCACTTGAAAATGTACCTTTATTATTGGAACAAGGTGCAGATGTTTATGCTTATGATCCAGTAGGAGCAGATAACTTTAAGCGAAAGTTCCCTGAAGGTAGTATTGCAAATGGCAGCATAACATATGTTGCAGATGTAGAAGATGCTTTAAAAGGTGCTAACATATGCTTTATATTTACAGAGTGGGGCGAAATAAAAGCAGTAATGCCAGAAGATTATAAGAAACTTATGAGAACTCCTTTGGTGTATGATGGAAGGAATATTTATAAAGTTGAAGAGATGAATAATGCTGTATTTGAAAAATATATTGTATAATGGTGTAGTAGTATTTTAAAAAGATATTACTACACTTATGTTTTAAGGAGGAACAAAATGAGTTACAAACCTTTAGATGTGAGCAAGACATATCTTGTTACTGGAGCAGCAGGGTTCATAGGATTCTTTTTATCAAAGAGATTGTTAGAACAAGGTTGCCGTGTAATAGGAATTGATAATATAAATGATTATTATGATGTAAATTTAAAATATGCTCGTTTGGAAAAACTTAAACCTTTTGAAAAGTTTACATTTATTAAAGGGGATATCTCTGACAAGTCAATGATTATGAAGACATTTGAAGATTTTTCGCCCAATGTTGTGGTGAATTTGGCTGCACAGGCAGGAGTAAGATATTCCATTGAAAATCCTGATGTTTATATAGGAAGCAATATTGTTGGTTTCTTTAATATATTGGAAGCATGCAGACATAATCCTGTGGAACATCTGGTATACGCATCATCAAGTTCCGTTTATGGTTCAAATAAAAAGGTACCATTTGAAGAATCAGATTTTGTAGATCATCCCGTGTCGTTATATGCAGCTACTAAGAAATCAAATGAGCTGATGGCGCATACTTATAGTCATTTGTATAAGATACCAGCTACTGGGCTAAGGTTTTTTACTGTATATGGTCCAATGGGCAGACCTGATATGGCTTATTTTGGGTTTACTGATAAATATTTTCGGGGTAAACCTATTAAGATATTTAATAATGGTGATTTTGTGAATGATCTTTACAGGGATTTTACTTATGTGGATGATATTGTGGAAGGGATTGTGAGGTTGTTGGGGAATGCGACTGTAGCTTCTGGTGATGGGGTTCCTAATAAGGTTTATAATATTGGAAATAACAGTCCTGAGAAGTTGATGGTGTTCATTGAGACGTTGGAGAAATGTTTGAGCAAATCCTTAGGCAGAGAAGTGGAATTTGAGAAAATATTTGAACCATTAAAACCTGGCGATGTTCCTGCTACTTATGCTTCTACTGATTTGTTGTATAATGCAGTAGGATTTAAACCGGAGACTTCTATTGAAGAAGGGTTGCAGAGGTTTACGGATTGGTATGTGGAGTATTATAAGGTGAAATAAAGTATATGCTTTATAGGCATTTAAATATATAAAATTAATAAGTATTGGGGGATCAATTAAAATGAAAGTACGTAAAGCAGTTATACCAGCAGCAGGTCTGGGAACAAGATTTTTACCAGCAACAAAAGCACAACCAAAGGAAATGCTTCCTATAGTAGACAAACCTACAATGCAATTTATCATAGAAGAAGCTGTAAATTCAGGCATTGAGGAAATACTTATCATTACAGGCAGAAATAAATCATCCATAGAAAATCATTTTGACAAATCAGTTGAATTGGAGCTTGAACTTGAGAAAAAAGGAAAAACTTAATTCTTGGAAGAAGTAAGAAATATTTCAGATATGGCAAATATTTTCTATATCAGACAAAAAGAGCCATTAGGTTTAGGACATGCAATTAATTGTGCGAAAAGCTTTATTGGTAATGAGCCATTTGCAGTGCTCCTTGGGGATGATATAGTTCATTCAGAGAAGCCTGTATTAAAACAAATGATTGAAGCATTTGATGAATATAAATCTTCCATCCTTGGCGTTCAAGAAGTGCCGATGACCGAAGTTAACAAATACGGAATTGTGGACGGCGTGAGCGTTGGTGACAGAGTGTATAAAGTAAATGATTTGATGGAAAAACCTACAGTTGATGCAGCACCTTCAAATGTAGCAATACTTGGACGATATATAATCACTCCTCAAATATTCGATATTATAGAAAATACAAAACCTGGCAAGGGCGGAGAAATTCAGCTCACTGATGCTTTGAAGGAACTTGCTAAACGTGAAAATATGTATGCATATAACTTCGAAGGTAGAAGGTACGATGCAGGGGATAAAGAAGGGTTTTTGGAAGCAACTGTGGAGTATGCGTTAAGAAGAGAGGATTTGAGAGAGGTTTTTTTGGAGTATTTGGTTGGGTTGGTGGAGAAGGAAACAAAAAGTGCTTTGGGTGATGGAGATACTGTAGGTAGAGAATAATTCATTTTAATAAGTTGGCTGAATTACTCATGGGACAGCTTTAGGAGGAATAAGTTATGGTAAGTGAACTGCTAAATTTTTTATCAATTGAATTTAAGGTGATGTTAACAGCTGCATTACCTATTATAGAATTAAGAGGTGCAATCCCAGTAGGCATATCGCTGGGATTGTCTCCTTTACATGCTA
>DIVM01000240.1 GCA_002435835.1 Firmicutes bacterium UBA6132 | reverse complement strand
TATTTTTCCATCTCCCATTCTTTGTCCCCATCTTGTTTTAGGTAAAAGATATGGAGCATTTGTCATGCTTTCAGTTCCTCCGCATAGGATTACGTCGCATTGACCGCTTTCAACAAATTGTGCTGCCATGCTTACAGCCCTTAATCCAGAGCCACATACCATATTAATTGTTAATGCAGGAGATTCAATTGGAATACCAGCCCCTAAAGTAACTTGTCTAGCTACGTTCTGACCTAAACCTGCTCCTAAAACATTGCCAAAATAAACTTCTTCAATAATTTTAGGTTCAATTCCTGCTCTCTCAATTGCCTCCTTTGCTGCTATTACGCCTAAATCTACAGCTGATAAAGATGCCAATTCTCCGCCGAAAGATCCTATTGGTGTTCTAGCTGCTGATACAATTACTGCCTTTCTCATATGTTACCTCCATAAATAAAAATTTCGATTTCCGATGTTAAGTAAATAAATAATTTTATATGCCTCTTAATTTTTTGACCTTTTTGCCTTTCAACCTTCTTGATTGCCTTTTAACCTTTTTATTTTTATGATTTTTTTGCCTTTTTTGCCTTTTTACCCTTTTTTACCTTTTGTATACTAATAAATATAATTTTCTTTAAATCTTTTCTCATATTCTACAGCTAATTCTTCCCTAAAGTCAGGATGAGCTATTTCTGAATGTTTCTTTTATAATTCCTTATTCAATATTTTTTTAGCAAAAGCTAACATATCATCATTAACACCATCTATTAATACTACTTTTTCTACCCCTTGGGCATGCCCTTTTATTTCTTTTTCAATGATGTCTTCAACTGTAAATTTAGCCGAAGGACAATTGCTACATTGTCCCTCCAGCTTTATTTCTAATATTCCATCATTAAAGCTTAATATTTTTACATCGCCATAATGTTCTGCTAATTTAGGTCGAACATATTGATCTAAAACATGTTCAATTTTTTCAATCATATTTTACTCCAAAATTTTTCTTATTTTATTCTTCTATTTTAGCTATTTTTTTTGCTAATTCTTTCTTTCTATTGATATTTCCCTGTCTTGCTATCATAATTCTTTGAGCCTGTGGTGAACCTGCACCGTGCATTGATTCTGTTCTGTATCCAACTGCTGCAGTTCCCAATGTAAGATTTTCGATTAATCTTAATATTCTCATTCTATTTTCAACTGAAACACCGTTAACGCCAACTAAATATTTCTTTACATACTCGCCGATTTTAGGATCCTTAAGGTCTTTTTCTGACGGAGCGGTTACCATTAAACCACCAGCTATATCTTCAGCTAATCTTGCTATTTCATAAGGGAATCTTGTTACATTTTGTTTACATACATTTGCAAGTAATAAATCTATAATATAGTTGCCAGCTTCTGTTTTTGTACCTTCAGCTGAACATGCTATACCGCTTGAATACAATGATTCATTTAAGTGTGTCATTTCTATTAATTTATCTTTTATATGAGATGCATTTTGTGCACCATTATAATCAGCTGCCAATGCTGCTGCTCCAATTAATACATCACCAACACCAACCTTGCATCCACCGTAGCTTTGTCTATGATATCCTGCAAATCTTTCAACAAGCATACCAGCAAATTCAGTTTCGCCGTTTAAGAAAATTCTGTCATTTGGTACAAATACATTATCAAATACTACTAATGCTTCCATACCGCCAAATTCACTATTTCCAACGTCAATAGGAGAGTCTTCCAATTTTCTTGTATCACATGATTGACGTCCTATTATCATAATTACTCCTTCTGTATCAACAGGAACAGAAAAAGAAATAGCATAATCTTTATCCTCAGGTGCTAATGCTATAGTAGGCATTACCAACACTTCTTGAGAGTTACAAATTCCTGTTTGATGTGCTTTTGCTCCTCTAACTATAACGCCGTCCGGTCTTCTTTCAACTACTCTTAAATAAACGTCAGGATCTGCTTGTTTGCTAGGAGATAATGCTCTGTCACCTTTAGGGTCTGTCATTGCACCATCAACTGTATAGTCTTTCTCCTGAACAAACTTCATGTATTCAACAAATCTCTGATGATAGTTTGTACCATGCGCTTTATCAATTTCATAGGTAGTGCTGAATTCTGCATTAAAAGCATCCATACCAACACATCTTTGGAAACAAGAAGCAGTATTTTGTCCTAATAATCTTTGCATTTTAACCTTTTTAATTAAATCTTCTGTGCTTTGATGCAAGTGACAAAAACGATTTATTTTTTCACCTGTAATAGAAGATTTTACAGTCATTAAATCTTCATATTCTGACATTTGTGCCAAGTCATATGTTGCTTTTACAGAGTTTAAAGATGGTCTTAATATGGGGTTATCAATAGGACTTTCCACCTTTTCGCCAAACATATAAATCTCCATATTCAAATTTCTAATACTTTCTAAATATTGTTCTCCCGTCATTAAAGCCATTATAAATACCTCCAAATTTTTTAGTACTTACTTATATAGCATTTTTTGTGCCAAGTTTCTAAGTTCAATTTAAAAACTTTTTAGTTTAAATTTCAATACTTATAAAGAAGTAAAAATAAAATAAAAAATAAAAAGCAGGATATTGTTGTAATTATGCAACAACATCCTGCTTTTATTGTAATTTTAAGCTAATACCTTGTTGTAAAAATACAACATAATTGCACTATTACAACAAGATTATAAGTATTTCTTTCTTTTTCTCACAAAAGTTGATGGATCTACACCTAATTCTTTAGCTGCATCCCTTACATTTCCATGCCTTTCATATGCTTTAAATATCATATCTTTTTCTATAAAACTTAGCGCTTCAGAGAGCTTTGTATTAGCTATTTTATTCTTATTATTTCCTGCAGCCTCAATGATACTTATAGGTAAATCATTTTCTTTTATTTCATCTCCTAATGTAGTAATAATTATTCTTTCAACCAAATTTTTTAGTTCCCTAACATTTCCAGGCCAGCTATATTCAAATAAATATTTCAAAACTTCTTTTGAAATTATTTTCTGCATCCCATATTTTTTAGTAAATACATTCATAAAATATTCAACCATAGGAATAATGCTGCTTCTTCTTTTTCTTAAGGGCAATAATTTCAATAGCACTACATTTAAACGATAATACAAGTCTTCTCTGAATGTTCCTGCTTCAACCATTTCATGTAATTCTTTGTTAGTTGCTGCAATTATTCTAACATCCACTTTAATACTTTTATTGCTGCCTATTTTTTCTATTTCACCGTCCTGCAAAACTCGCAGCAATTTTACTTGCATGGACAAAGGTAGCTCTCCTATCTCATCAAGAAGTAATGTTCCATTATTTGCAGCCTCAAATATACCAATTTTTCCACCTTTATTTGCTCCTGTAAAAGAACCTTCAGAATAACCAAAAAACTCAGATTCAATTAAGCTTTCAGGAATAGCCCCACAGTTAATTTTTATAAAAGGTTTATCTTTTCTTAAACTATTATTATAAATATATTTAGCCAAAACTTCTTTTCCGGTACCTGTTTCGCCATATATTATAATATTTGTATCTACCTTTGCAACTCTTTTTGCAAGCAAAAGCAAATTCAACATTTCTTCATCCTCAGCTATAATAAACTCATCGCTTACTAATTGTTTTTCTAATTCTTCTATCAAACTTTTATATTTAATGTTTTCTGATTTACTTTCATTAAACTTTTCTTTCAAGCTTTCTAGTTCTGTAATATCTCTAACATTTGTAACAACCATCTGAATCCTCCCCTTTTCATCAAAAAAAGGAGTACCTGTTACTAATGCATGTTTGCCCGTATTAAATTTCTGTTGCAATGTAATTGATTGTCGGCTTTTTAATACCATTAATGTTACAGATTTTGATATTACTTTCTTCTCAACAAGTTCAGCCATATTATGACCCAAAACATGTTCGCTTTTAAGACCTGTAATTCTTTCATAGCTGTTATTTACAAGTAAAGTATTAGCTTCACCATCTGTAATATAAATACCATCGTATGAAGTTTGTATAATTGCTTCAAGCATTTTTAAACTAGTTACATCATCATTAAAAGTTTTAAACATATTTAACCTCGTATATTATTATTTTAAATAATCATATTATTTATTAGACTAAGGTGTTCAACTTTATTATACCAACTACCCGTCGCATTTGCCATATTTAAATAAATTTACACTTATTTAAACATTATACAAAATTTACCTTTTCGAAATTCTTTCCAAAAAAATTAGTGACATTCATAGCAGATTTGAATCTAACTTCTCTTAATGAAGTCTTTGAAAAAAATCCTGCGTGAGGAGTAATAATTACATTTTCAAAAGTTAACAATTTATTATTCTTCATTGGTGGTTCGTCTATCAATACATCCAAGGCTGCTGCCCTAATTTTTTTATTTTCCAATGCCTCTGCTAAATCATCTTCATTAACCAGTAAACCTCTCGAAGTGTTGATAAATATTGGATTTTTAGTCATTTTATCAAACTTGTCCTTATTAAAGTATCCTATAGTATCTTCATTAGCAGGCATATGACATGAGATAATATCAGATTCATCAAGCAACTCATCTATATCAACCAATTTTACATTCAATGCGTCAGCAAATTCCTTTTTTACGTGGGTAGTATTTGCAATAACTTTAAATCCGAATCCCTGAGCTCTCTTTGCCACAAATTGCGCTATTCTTCCAAAACCCGCCAAACCCAGCACTTGCCCTTCAAGCCTATCCATCTTCAGTCCTACCTCATAGTTCCATTCGCCTTTTTTCACTGCCCTATCATACAATACTATGTTTCTGCTGGCTGCAAGAATTAAGGACATCGTATGATCCGCCACTTCATATGTGCAATACCCAGGAACATTAGCTACGGCAATACCAAGTTCTTCAGCAGCTTTTACGTCAATATTGTCAAATCCAGTTGCAGAATTAGATATAATTTTACATTTTTTAAGTGATTTTAACACTCTACTACTAATGGGTGCATATTCAGATAAAATAGCATCTGCATCATAACACATCTCTATAACCTCTTCTTCTGTTTTTAACTGATAATTTACAACTATCGCATCTTTAGGCAAGAATTCCTTTTCAACATCTATATTTCCCCAACTACAATCAGTTACCACTACCTTTAAACTCATTTAACCACTCCTTTTAGTATCTCCTATATTATTTCTTAATAATATATCCTGAGTATTTATAATTTTATTTTAAAATCTGACGATTTTCAATTTCATGTTTGCTATTTTTTTATCAACTTTTATAAAAAAAATTTGGCTTAAAACTAAAATAATGCTATAATGTTATATATTCGTATCTATTTAGGAGGCATCAAAATTGAAATTAGACATAAACTTAGTCACATTTCCAATAGCATTATATAATAAAAAACAAGATTACTTCTATGGAAACAAAGAATTTTCAAAAGATTTTTCAAATCCTATTGATGAGATGCTTATACGTGAACTTATTCAAGAAAATCAAAAAAATATTAATGAAAACAAATATTATGTAAAAATATTTCAACATGCTGAAAAAGAATATTTTTTATTTATTTCTAACACAGAGGATAACGAATCATTTTTATTACTAATCGTCGAAACGACTAATTTAAATAACATAATTGGAAGCCTTAAATACAATCAAAAACTCGAAAGAAGTTTTTATAATATATTAGAAAGCATATACGATGATTTTACCATCATTAATAAGGATGGTATCATTGAAAAGGTTCTTCCTAATTTTGAGGCTGTTTATGGAATTCCAGTAGAAGAAGCTGTTGGTTCATCTATTTATGACCTAGAAGAGAAAAAAATATTTAATCCTTGTGTTTCAGTAAGAGTTATGAAAACAAATAAAGTTGAAACCATGATGCAATTAACAAAAAACAATAAATACTTAATGTGCACTTCCATTCCAATTTTTGATGAGAATGGTGAATTTGAAAAAATTATTAGTTACACTAGAGATGCAGAAAAATATGAACTTTTGCAAGTAGAATATCAAAATCTTAATAATACAGTATCATCCTACAAAGTACAATTAGAACAATTAAAACAAGAACATAAAAAAAGTTCAAAAATAATTGGTGTAAGTAAAAAAATTACACGAACTACTGAAATAGCTTTAAAAGCATCTAACTTTGATGCCACTGTTCTTATAACAGGTGAATCTGGGGTAGGAAAAAATTTATTTGCCGATTTAATTCATTCAAGCAGCAAACGGAAGGATTCACCATTTATTTCCATCAACTGTGGAGCCATTCCAGAGCATCTTTTAGAGTCTGAGCTTTTTGGTTATGATAAAGGAGCCTTTACAGGTGCCAATCAAGTTGGAAAAGCTGGACTAATTGAACTTGCTGATCATGGAACTTTATTTTTAGATGAAATCTGTGATTTACCCCTTCATATGCAAGTAAAACTCCTTAAAGTCATTCAAGAAAAAAAAGTTATGAGATTAGGAAGTATTAATGAGAAAACTGTAGATTTTCGACTAATTGCTGCAACAAATAAAAACATAAAAAAAGCGATTGAAGAAGGCAACTTTAGAGAAGATTTGTATTATCGTCTAAATGTTCTTTGTATTACAATACCCGCACTTCGAGAACGCAAAGAAGATATTTTTCCTCTTATTAGTCATTTTACAAAGAAGTACAATGAGCAGTATAATTTAAATCATGCTTTTTCAAGTAAATCCATTAGCTATCTTGAAATTTATTCTTGGCCTGGAAACATCAGAGAATTAGAAAATGTAGTAGAACGAATGTTACTTACTGCTGATGATTATTTGATTACAGAAGATCAACTTCCTTATTATATTTATACAGATGATAATACTGACTACAAACAAAAAAGAACTCTAAAGCATATACTTTCGGATGTAGAAAAGAAAGTTATTTTAGATTGTTATGAACAGTACGGGACTACAACAAAAGTGGCTAAGGAACTTGGTATCAGTCAAGCATCCGTATCTATTAAATTAAGTAAATATCAAAATAATAAACAAACTAAATAATTTTTTTCTAAAAAAGAGACACCCTAAGTATTTAGTTGTCTCTTTTTTTATATTAAATACTTTATTAACTCTTAGTAGTTTGTTCTCCAAACAATAGAATTTCTCTTTCTTTTTCAGTTACATCCTTATATTTTGTTTTTGCATAAATTGCTAAAATAAATCCTAAGATAAACCAACCAATTACTAATGTCCATTCAATTCCAACCAATGGACTAGGCCCCATTGGTGTATATAACCATGCAAAGAATATTGCAACTAATATAGCCATTGTACCTATAAACTTTGCATTCTTAACTTTATATGGACGTTCAAGATCCGGATGATTTTTTCTAAGGAATATAAACGATAATGCTACCATCATGTACATAATTACTACGCCAAAAGAACTGGCATTTACAAACCAAACAAGCGCTCCTTTTCCAAGCAAGCAAGAGAAAGTAGAAAGAATTCCGCATAATAAAACAGCATTAGCAGGAGTATTATGTTTTGGATGGATTTTTCCCAAAAATGCAGGTAGCATCTTCGCATTCGCTAATGAATAAATAACTCTAGCTCCTCCAAAAAGAAAGCCATTCCAGCTTGTTAATATACCGCATATTGCACCAATAATACAAATTTTACCCCAGATTGGGTGTCCAAAAGCATAGGCCATAGCATCTGCTACAGGTATAGTACCATTAACTCTGATTTCTGTTGGAGCTGATAAGGCAGTAGACATAATCATAAGCATATACCACGCTGCAGCTGCACAAATAGAAAGAATAAGAAGAGAAGGTATCTTTTTTAAAGGTACATTCATCTCACCAGCTGACTGAGGAATTACATCAAAACCTACAAACATTGCTGGAACCATAAGTAGTACTGATGAAAACCCTTTAATATCTGTAAATAAAGGTTTTGTGTATGCTATGTTTCCTTTTGTAATACCACCAAAAACAAAGATTACTCCTACAGTAATAAGACCTAATGTTGCAACAGTTTGAAAAACAGCTGCTTGTTTTGCACCCTTATAATTTACCCAAGTGATAACAGCAGAAGCTATAACGGCTACAAGTGCCCAAGAAGCGTATACCTCGAAATTCTGTATAGTCCAAAGATATCCGATTTTAGGTATAGGAAACACATAATCTATTGCAGTTGCAAAGGCTGGGCCTTCCCATGCTGCTACACCGATATAAGCAAAACTTGTAGCTAAACCAGAGATTACAGCTGGCCAATATCCCATAGATTTGTAAGAAAATACAACGCCACCACCTGTGTAAGGTATAGCAGGTGTTAACTCAGCATACACTATACCAATGAAAATACATAATATTGCTCCAACAACATAAGCTCCGATAGCTCCAAGCACTCCCGCAGTATTAGCCCAAGCTCCGGATAACATTATCCATCCCCAGCCAATCATTGTTCCGAAAGCTAAAGCTAATACGTCTTTAGTACTAAACGTTTTTTGTAATTGCTTATCTTCCATATAAATCCTTTCCTTTATCTTATAATTTCTCGGGCATGCATAATACCCGAGAGTAATAAATTTTTTATTTTTTTCTTTTTCGTTATTTTAATAAAGATTTGAAAAAATTTCTCTTATTTCATCTCTATTTAATGACACATAGTTGTTTGATAGAAGTCTTTGTTGATTTTCAATTGTCATATCTGTAAATTCATCAATTTGACGTTCTACCATTCCATATTCTCTTAGTTGCTTCTTAGCAATAAGTTTGTTTAAAAACTCTTCTAAATGCATAAACACATCACCCTTAGGATCACATCCTAGTACCTTAGCAAATGCTTCCTTTGCTAAAACTATTTTTCCATTTGGATTTTTTCTATCATAAATCTTGAAAACTTCAGTAAAGAACTGATAGTTTACTTCACCATGAGGTACGTGGAAAGCTCCTCCAATACTGTAAGAAAGCGCATGAACTGCAGCACAACCTGCATTTCCAAAAGCTATTCCAGCATAATTTGCTGCTAAGACAAATGTTTTCAAATCATCTAACCTAGCTTCTGGACCATTTGCTACTATATTCTTATATCCATCCATTATCAGCTCTATAGCTTTTAAAGAATACATTTCAGTAAATGGTGATGCTTTTGGAGATAGATACGATTCAATAGCATGAATTAATGCATCTACTGAACTTGTAATAAAAAACTTATACGGAAGTCCTTTTACAGTTTCAGGTATTAATACTGCATAGTCACCATATGTTTGATCAACAGCTAATCCCTTTTTTGTATGTTTTGATTTAAGCTCTGCAATGGTAACATTTGTAACTTCGCTTCCTGTTCCACATGTTGTTGGTACAAGTACTAATTCCTTAATTTTTACAGGATTTACTACACCTTCAAACAAATCAATTGAATTATCAGGAACATCAAGTGCTAAAATCTTACATATATCTATAATTGTACCACCACCAAATGCAATTATACGATTGAAGTCATACTTCTTCATTTCTTTTGCCATAGCATCAATCATTTCATCAGATGGTTCCCCATTGCCAAACTTTTCTTGAAATATTAAGTTTGTTTCTATTCCTAGTGGTTTCATAAACGGCTCATAAATGAACTCATTTGTTACAACCAAATCACTCTTTCCAATTTTAAATTCATTGTTAAATTCTTCAAAAGTGTGAAAGTAAAATATTTTTGGAACAACTCTTAATGCTTGCATTTATTTTCCTCTCTATGCCTTTTAAATTTAATGCCATTTCCCTTAATAAAATATATAATTCATTTTATACTTATATATATACTATTTCATGCAAGTTTTAATTGCGTTTTCATAAATTTGTAAACCTGCATCTAGTTGTTCATCAGTTATTACAAGTGGTGCTAAGAATCTGATAACATTGCCGTAAGTACCAGCACTTTCTAATAGAAGTCCATGTTGTATAGCTTCATTTATAATTGCATTTACAATTTCAGAATTAGGTTCTTTTGAAACTTTATCTTTTACAAATTCAATTCCAATCATACAGCCAATGCCTCTTACATCGCCGACAACCTCATATTTTTCTTGCCATTCTTTCCAAGTTCCCATAACCTTTTCAGATATTTTAAGGGCTCTACCTGGCAAGTCTTCTTTTTCCATTATATCTATTACTTGCAACGCTGAAGCACACGCTAATGCATTTCCACTATATGTTCCACCAATAGTACCGCCTACTATTCCATCAATAATTTCTGTTCTAGCTGTTACTGAACCCAATGGAACTCCGCCAGCTATGGATTTTGCAGTTGTAATAATATCAGGTGCACATCCTGCCTCTTCCCAATAGTTAGATACAAACATCTTTCCAGATCTACCAAAACCAGTTTGTACTTCATCAGCAATAAGAAGTATACCTTTTTCATCACATATTTTACGAACTGCTTTTACCCATTCGATTGGTGCTGGCACAAATCCGCCTTCGCCTTGAACTGGTTCCAACACTATAGCAGCTACATATTCAGCTGGTGATGATTCAATAAATGTTTGATTAAGTTTATTAATATAATATTCAATAGCTTCATTTTCTGTCATATTTTTAGGAGCTCTGTAAAGATATGGATACTCTGCTCTATAAACACCATCAGGGAAAGGACCCATTCCAATACAATGTGCCTTTTTAGCAGTCATAGCCATAGTCATTGCTGTTCTGCCATGAAATGCTCCGCTAAATACTATGATATTTGGTCTTTTAGTATAACCTTTTGCTATTTTAACTGCATTTTCATCAGCTTCAGCACCGCAGTTAACTAACATAGTTTTTTTTCTATCCCCTTTTACAGGCATTATGCTGTTTAATTTTTCAGCAAGTTTAATATATCCTTCATGTGTAACAATGTTCATCATACTATGAAAATACTTTTCAGATTGTTCTTTAACAGCTTCAATAAGTTCAGGTCTACTGTATCCTATATTAAGAACACCAACTCCGCCTATCCAATCAAGAAATATATTACCGTCAACATCTTCAAAAACTGCTCCTTCTCCTCTTTCAATAACACAAGGATAACTACATTTAATTGCATTAGGAACAGCATTAGCTCTCCTTTCAATAATTTCCTGTGCCTTTGGACCTGGCAGACTATTTGTTACAATTTTAGGTAAAGCGTTTTTTAACATTTTACTACCTCCTATTAAATTCTTCAGCATTGATTTTGTTACTTACTAAACAATTGATATATTAAGATCAAGTTGTTCTTATGTAGTTTAATAAAAGCAAATTACATGCCATAAATTTAACTTTTTGCTGAAATTTTTATAGAGGTTGTGCTAAAACAGCTTGTTTTCAATTTATATTGTTGATAAATATTTTTCATATTTGCTTATTTTATAAGAAACTGTTTTAAAAAAATATTAATTATTATTAAATAATATTTATTTTTATTAAAATATTAATAATTCTATTAAAAAACTAATAATATGTCAATGTAATATTTTTCTAAGCCTATAATATTATGTTGTAATGGATTATCAATAATTGCTCGTGAAGATTTCATTAATAATTCCCCCTTGGTAATATCTTAATATATTTTTATAATTCACATCTATCATGATAATATTATAACAAGCATTCATATTTAATACAAACGTCATTAGGGCGTTAAAGAAATATTAAAATTTATTAAAGACGCTTTGAGATTTATTCCAAAAAAGTATTTTAAAAATCTACATATATAAAAAACACTTAAGAGATTAATAATAAATCTATTAAGTGTTTAGTGTGATATACATTTTTATTATAAATACTATTTGGGCAATGACTTTCTATCTACTTCAAATATTTGTCCATCCAATTTAAAATTTCTTGCATTCTTCGAACTCTGCTATTAGGTTTTCCGCTTCTGGAAAGATCATGATTTTCTCCCTTGAATAAACACAAACGAGAATCTACACCACACTTTTTCAAAGCTGCAAACATGGCTATTCCTTCTCCCATCCAGCATCGATAATCTTGATCAGAATGGACGAATAATGTTGGTGTTTTAATATGAGCTGCATATTTAATCGGCGAGTGCCACCACAGTTTTTCGGGATTTTCTTTTGTATCTACAGTTAATTCTCTTCTTGTATATTCACTTCCAATATCACTTGTATGTTCAAACGAAATCCAATTTGAAATACCTCTTTGTGAAACGGCAGCCTTAAAACATTCTGTGTGACCAATCATCCAATTAACCATATACCCACCATAAGAACCGCCTGCAACTCCAACTCTATTTACATCAATATCTATATATTTCTCTAAAATAAAATCTTTAAACTCCATTAAATTCTCATAATCTACAATTCCATATTCACCACTGATACTTATAAAGTCATTTCCATAGCCAACGCTCCCTCTCGGATTGCAATAGATCACAAAATAACCTGCAGCAGCCCAAACCTGCATCTCATGATAATATATATCCCCAAATGCTAAATGAGGTCCGCCATGAATGTTCATTATAGCCGGATAAGAACGGCCTTTGCAGTATCCTACTGGCACCAATACCCAGCCTTGAATGTCAAATCCGTCTTTTGCTTTATAATTATGAAATTGAGGACTTTGCATCTGATAATTATTATAAAAATCCTTATTTGAAAATGTTAACTGCTGTTTGTTCAGAAAGATTTCTGATATAGAATTTCCATACATTCCGCAATAGACAATCTCGCCGTTCCAAACATCAAAACCATCACATGATCCCGGTGAAGTAATATCAACTGAAATTTTTCCTTTTTTATCGATATATTTCAAATATGAATATTGCTGATTTGTTGTAATGAAATAATACTTATCCTCATAAGACTTGCAACATTGTCCATTGCCCAACCGTGCGTCTGTTCCAATCGCATTGATGCCTATCGTTGCATCATATTTTTGCAGCAGTTCTAAGGTATTATGTTTCAAATCATAGATATAAAAATCAAAAAACTGGTTATCACCACAGATTTCACCGTTGGTCATAGTAATTAATAATTGGTCCCCCCAAAAATCAACAACCCCTGTTCGTTTTGTATCTTGTGCTAAAATTGTTTTTGTGGTTTTTGTTATTGAATCATATAAGAAAATTCCTGGATATTTGTTCTTTAAACCATCATAGGAACTTCCTTTAAATAATATCATTTTATCCTGAACATAAAAATCTTCCACATCAAAATTTTCGCCTGTAATAGGAGTCACTTTCCCAGAATTTTTGCTGTATACATAAAGTCGTTTTCTTTTACCGCTTACTTTGCCTACTCCATTACTCCAAAATGGAACTTCTTCAAAGACATCGCAAGCAGTATTATCAAAATCTACTGATTTATCATCATTTTGATTCCTATCAAATGTTGATAATACAATGATTAGATTTTCGCTTAAAAAGGTCAGTTTTTGTACTTTTATCGGCACCTGAAAAGACATCTCAACGTTCTTCGTTTTTGGATTAATTTCATAAAATTGAGTACCTTCATTCTCAGACAAGTCAGACTGAGAAATTAGAATAGTGTTTTCACAAGTCCACTGATACGAAGCGATGTGACCTAATCCACTAATCATTTCTGTTGTTTTCATTTCTCTGTCATATATATGCAGCTGTGCAAAATATTTATTTTCATCCTTTTTTATTTTTTGTCCAATATACGTAATATAACTCCCACATTTTGAAAATAAAGGATTGCTATTAAATTCAAAATCTAAGAAATTATCTATTTGAATTTTTTTCATATATTTACCATCATACGCATTATTTCTTTATCGGTTTCTTTCATGCCTTCTCTTCCAAGTCTGCCAATGTTAGCGATAGTATTTTCTACACCTTTAATAATTAATCCGTCCCCACCCCTAAATTGCTGATTTTCTTTATACATACATAAACCTAAAAGACCTGCATCCACCGCTGTGGCAATTTTAGCAGCACAAGAAGCCTTTGCGCCATCACAAACAATACCTGATGCAATTGCAATACCATTAACGATTGTATGCGCTACTGCTCTATAATCGCCGCCTTGCATGTATACTATACCTGCAGCCGCACCACATCCAGCACTTACTGCTCCGCAAAACGCTGATAATCTTCCTATAAATGTTTTCTGATGAATTGTAATCAAATTTGCAACAATCAATGCCCTATATAATTGTTCTTCACTTACCTGTAACTCTTGTGCATAAACAATTACCGGAATGGATGTTGTCATTCCTTGATTGCCACTTCCTGAAACAATTACAACCGGTAATTCACATCCACTCATTCTTGCATCTGAACCTGCTGCTGCATAAGCTTTTGCTTTAATTTTGATATCATTACCATCATAGGATTTTAAAATTACACTACCAATGTTTGCACCATAATCATTTTTCAATCCTTCTTTAGCAATAGCCATATTATACTCAATCTGTCTTCCAATAATTTGACGAATATCATCTAAATCAACAGAATCAGCAAAGTCTAAAATTGATTCAACATCTATCAATTGCTTGTCTACTTGTGAATGCTCACTTTCTGGTGTTTCATCATTGGACAAATCAATGATTACCAGGCCATCTTTTTCTAAATAAACTAAATTTGTGTGATATTTTACAATTCTAATCTTTACAAATGATGTTTCACCATAAAGTGTAATAAAAATATCGAAAATATTGCTCGAATCACTAAAATTAACTGAAAATTCACAAGTATTCAAAAATTCTTTTATATGTATTATTTCTTGTTCACTCACCTTTGATATTACTTCTAATTTCAGCTCTGAATTACCAGCTATAATCCCAGCAGCAGCTGCTGCCGAAATTCCTTTTAATCCACCTGTATTTGGAACAATAACACTTTTTACATTTTTAATAATGTTTCCACTTACGTCAATAACAACTTTTTTGGGTATTTCCCCCAAAACCTCTCTACCTTTAGCTGCGGCGTAAGCAATAGATATGGGTTCTGTACAGCCCATCGCTGGAACCAGCTCATCTTTTAAAATCTCTACAAATTGTTGATATTTTTTATCTGTTTTATCCATAACATTTCCCCTAATATTTTTACTTTTCAATACTATCTATAAATGATTTAAAAATATTTAAGTGGTCTTTATACCTATCCACCATACATTCCGGATGCCACTGAACCCCCAGAGTATAGGCATCACGCTCAAGATACTCCATAGCTTCTATAATTCCATCTGAAGCTCTTGCTGTAACTACTAAACCAGCACCTAATTTATCAACAGCTTGGTGGTGAAATGAATTTACTATGGATTTTTTATTTTGCATAATATTAAATAATTTAGACTTTTCTTCAATTATAATTTCATGGGACGCATAAATTCCAGGTACCTTTACAATTGAATGATTATTGAAATTTTTTTCAACTAAATCCTGACAAAGTGTACCACCAAGCGCAACATTTAATATCTGTGCCCCACGACAGATGCCTAATAATGGTTTTTCTGTTTCACTCATAATATAATTTACGAGTTCTATCTCCTGTAAATCACGACCTGGCGTAATTATCCCAATATTACCTATGGGAAATTCCCCATATAATACAGGATTGACATCATTTCCACCGGTAAAAACAACACCATCCAAACTCGAACACAATTCAATGGTATTCTGAATATCATCATATATTGGAAGAATTACAGGAATTCCACCTGCCATTTCTATTGCATGTATATAATCATGAGGAAGATAGTGCCATTGCTGACCTACTATACCCATATTATGCTCAACTGCAAATGTACCATCATAACTATACTTACAAGTTACTCCAATCAAAGGTTTCATTGTCCGTCTCCTTCAATCATATTTTTAAGTGCCTTTGCAATTTGGTCTGGACACGAAGTATCTTTAGTCTTACATGTAATTCCTTCCATTCGTTTTATAGCTTCTTCCACTTTCATCCCTTGGAGTAAAAACCCTATACCTTTTATATTTCCATTACATCCCCCTTCTGACTGGAGGCTTTTGATAGTTCCATTTTCAATTTCAATTTCAAATTTTTTTGTGCATACACCTGTTGGTATATAAGATATTTTTCTATTCATATTCTCTTCCTTTATTTTTCCATACAAATTTCCTTATCTGCAAAATGACAAGATACAAAATGTCCTGGCTCAACTTCTTTAAGTTCAGGATTACAATCAAAGCAAGTTTCCTGTGCATACCTACATCGTTTTGCAAAGCGGCAGCTAGGTACAGGATCAATAGGAGATGAGACTTCTCCTTGCAAAATAATTCGATCACTTTTGACTGGTACTTTGGGTATAGGTACCGCTGAAAGCAAAGCCTTCGTATATGGATGATATTGCTTTTTAAATAATTCCTTTGTGTCAGCATATTCTATCATTTGTCCCAAATACATAACCATTATTTTATTTGAAATATGTTTAACAACTGATAAATCATGTGTAATAAACATATAAGTGAGTTCTCTTTCAGTTTGCAACTCTTGCATTAAATTTATGATCTGAGCTTGTATAGACACATCCAACGCAGATACCGGTTCATCACATACTATAAATTTAGGATTTAATGCCAATGCTCTAGCAATACCCACACGTTGGCGTCTACCACCATCAAGTTCATGTGGATAGCAATTTGCAAATCGTTCTGCCAAACCAACTGTCTCCATAAGTTTTTTAACATTTGATTTTCTTTCTTCATCATTACCAACTTTATATATTTTCAAAGGTTCTTCTATGATTTCAGCAATATTCATTCTTGGATTCAAAGAAGAAAAAGGATCTTGGAAAATAATTTGCATATTTTTTCTTAATTCTTTTAATTTATTTCCAGAATAATTTGTTACATCCTTCCCTTCAAATAAAATTTGTCCATCGGTTGAATCTAACAAATGTAAAATCGTTCTTCCCAACGTAGATTTTCCGCATCCAGACTCTCCTACAACGCCAAGTATACTTCCCTTTTCTAATTTAAAAGAGACATTATCAACCGCATGAAGCATTCCATGAGGCGTTTTAAAATATTTTTTCAAATTTTTAACTTCCAGTAAAGTATTCATATCGTCCTCCCTTATCTTTTAAATTTAATGCATTTTACCATATGATTCTCTTCAACTTCATAAATATCAATAGCATTTTTTTCGCATTCTTTAGTTTTATAAGGACATCGCGGACCAAATTTACATCCTTCAGGTAAGTTCATAGGATCCGGCATTAGACCACCTATTGGTTTTAATCTGTGTACATCTTCATCCATACTTGGAATGGATTCAAACAAACCTTGTGTGTAAGGATGCTTTGTATGATTAAAAATCTGATCCAAAGTTCCAGATTCAATAATCTCACCTGCATACATAACAGCCACTTTATCACACGTTTCAGCAACGACACCCAAATCGTGTGTAATCAGCAACATCGATGTATTAAAATCCTTTTTTAAATTACGCATAAGTTCCAGTACCTGTGCCTGTATGGTCACATCCAATGCTGTAGTTGGTTCATCAGCAATCAATAAAGCAGGATTACAAGCAAGCGCGATGGCTATTAAAGCCCTTTGTTTCATACCACCAGAAAATTGGTGTGGATAATCATTATATCTGTTACTTTGTATGCCTACGAAATTCAACATTTCTTCTGCCTTTATAGCAGCCTGTACTTTAGTAACTTTATTATGTGTACGAACCACTTCAGCAATTTGTTCGCCAATTGTTTCCAACGGATTCAATGAAGTCATTGGATCTTGAAAAATCATGGAGATTTTACGACCTCTTATCGCTTTCATTTCTCTTTCTGATATTTTTAATAGATCCTTATTTTCAAAAATAATTTCTCCTTTAATAACTTTACCTGGAGGATTCGGGATTAATCCCATCATACTTAAAGCTGTTGTGGTTTTTCCTGCACCAGTTTCTCCTACTAATCCTAGAGTTTCACCCTTTTTCAACGAAAAACTAATACCATTTACAGCCTCAGCATGACAGCCTTGTACAATGTAATGGATGGTTAAATCTTTGACTTCTATTAAATTTTCTTCCAATGTATTATCCCTCCCTAATTTTTCAGTTTTGGATCTAAAGCGTCTCTTAATCCATCACCAAATAAATTAATTGAAAATATTGTTATCATAATAGCCACACCCGGGAATGTTACAATCCACCAATAATCTCTAATATAATCTCTTCCTGAAGACAACATTGATCCCCATTCAGGTATGGGCGGTTGAACTCCTAGTCCCACAAAACTCAATGCCGCTGTAGATAAAATAGCTGATGCCACACCTGTCGTAGCTTGTACAATAATTGGCGCTATACAGTTAGGTAAAATATGAAAAAATACAATTCTAAAATCACTGGCACCGATAGATCTTGCTGCTTCTACAAATTCTTGCTCACGAAGAGATAACACAGATGCTCTTACAATTCTGGCATATGAGGGAATTGCCCCAATACCAATAGCAATCATTACATTTCTCATACCACTACCTAATGTAGCCGCAATAGAAATGGCCAATAATGTACTTGGTATTGCCAAGACAATATCGATTATACGCATAATTACATTATCAACTTTCTTTCCATAATAGCCTGCGATTGCTCCTAAAACAACACCTATTGTTGCTGCAAAAGTTACTGCTAAGGCACCTACTTGTAAAGAAATACGCCCGCCATATATAATTCTACTGAATATATCACGACCTAAATTATCAGTACCTAAAATAAATTCCTTACAAGGTGCAAGCAAGCGTCTGGTGAGGACCTGGTCGTCATATCCATAAGGTGCAATTTGATCCGCAAAAACCGCACAAATAACCAAAAGAGAAATAATAGCAAAACCTACCATAGATGACTTATTTCTTCTCAATCGTACCCATACATCATGTAATTGACTGTTCTTTTTTCCACATGATATATCTAACTTCATTTTTTTTTGATTTAGCATCATTGAATTGCCTCCCTCTTTTTCTTATTAGCCCCTCTATATTGAGATTTAATTCTTGGATCTACAAATGCATACAATAAATCCACGCCAAGATTAACAAATCCAAATACCACAGCTATAAATAATACACCACCTTGTACTATAGGATAATTTCTAGCTTTAATTGCATCTAACATTAAATTGCCCAATCCCGGAATACCAAAAATTGACTCTGTTAGAACTGCACCTCCTAACATACTGCCAAATGAAAGTCCAATAACTGTAATTACAGTAATCAATGAATTTTTTAATACATGTTTAAAAATTACAACTTTTTCAGATATACCTTTAGACCTTGCCGTTCGTATATAATCAGCTCTAATAACTTCTAATACACTGGAACGAGTCATACGCATAATTGAAGAAGCAGCACTGGTCCCTATAGTAAAAACAGGTAACACCCAATACATCGGCCCAGAGAATCCTGAAGACGGGAACCATCTAAAGTGAACAGAAAAAAGCAGAATAAGCATTAACCCCTGCCAAAAATTTGGCATTGAAACACCTAACATAGATAACATTGTTGCAAAATAATCAAATATTGAATATTGTCTTGTTGCTGCTATAATCCCCGTTATAACACCAATAAAAGTTGCCAGTAACATGCTCAGAGCCGCCAATAATAGCGTTGTAGGAAAGCGGTCCAAGAGTTCATTAATAACTGGTTGCCTGGTTGTATATGATAAACCCATATCATGATTAATAATAAGATTTTTCATATAAGTTGCATATTGCACTATGTATGGATCATTAAGCCCCATTTCTTCACGAAGTTGTTCGATTTCTTCTGCAGATGCCTGCTCTCCTAACAATTGTTTAGCTGGATCTCCTGGGGTAAAATATAGCATCGTGAATATTAATAATGACACACCTAATAAAACTGGTATCATCATAAGAAGTCTTTTGAATACATATTTTATCATTAATTATTCCTCCGCATTTATATAGAATGCTTCCATCAATGATTATTAACGGAAGCATTCTCAGCTATTTATTCGTACACTGTTACTTTTGCAAGATCTGGTGTACGACCTGGATTACAATCGAAATTTTCTACTTTCGAAGATACACCATACACTACTTTTGAAAACGCAATTGGTGCCATATAAAGATTATCATAAATATACTGTTGTAATTCTCCATATATTTCAGTTCTCTTTGCATCATCGAATTCCACTTTACCTGCTGACTTGAACTCAAGGATTTTATCATCAAAAGGTCTTGCTTCATATCCAATACCAACTAACCAACCGGAAAACATATGATCTGGATCACCAGATGCTGCATTAGAACTTCCTATACCTACCTGAACTTCGCCTGCAGCTTTCTGAGACTCAAAAGTTGCGTGATCTAAAATTGTAATTTCTACATTAATACCTATTTGTTGCCACATATTCTGTACAATTTCAGCAATTGCTTTGTAAGAACTGTTATCATCTAATTTTAAACTTAAGGTAACGCCATCACCATAACCAGCTTCCTTAAGTAATGTTTTTGCGCCTTCAGGATCATACTGGGTAACACCAATTGACTTGTAACCAAACACATTTGGAGACATAACGCCATCTGCTACATCCGCAGAATTACCATATACAGCATCTACAACAGCTGGCATATCAATAGCTTTTGCCATTGCTTGTCTTACTTTCAAATTTCCAACAATTGCATCATCCATATCGAATGTAAAGTATACAATCTGATAAGACGGCCCACTAAGTAATACTAAATCCTTATTTTCTTCAATACGTTTAGCATCAGTTTCTGCAACTGCATAAATTGCATCAACTGCACCTGTTTCTAATTCTATAGCTCTTGTTGAAGCTTCTGTAATAAATTTAAAAGTTATTGTTTGAGAAACCCCTGCTTCTCCCCAATAATCACTTCTTTTTTCTAATATAATATTTTGGCCGTTGCTCCATTCTGACAATGCATAAGGTCCAGAACCTATTGGATTTCTTCCATAAGCTTCATTCCCCATTGATTCTAAAGCACTCTTACAAAGAATCGCACCTCTTGCAGAAGACAAGTAAGCCAATAAAGGAGCAAATGGTTCAGTTGTTTTAACATCAATTGTATAATCGTCGACAACTGTAATTCCTTCCGTATCTATTGTACTGAAAAATGATTTACTTCCGTTTTGTGTTGTAGCTCTTTGCAAAGTAAATTTTACATCTTCTGCAGTCAATTTTTCTCCATTGCTAAAACTTACATCGTCTCTGAGATAAAAACGTGTTGTAGTGTCATCAACCGTTTCCCATTTTGTGGCAATATCTGCTTTAAAATTACCTTCAGAATCTTTTTGTATCAATTTATCATAGATTTCCTCTTGTACTGCCCATGCATTTAATTCTGTATTATTTTGTGGATCTAAATTAGATGGTTCGCCATTTAAAGCAACTTTCAGTTCACCCTTAATTGTAGTGGTTTCTTTTACACCTTCACTTTTTGTTGTGTCTTGTGTATTCGCGCCCCCAGATGAACAGGCACTTAGTGTCATCATCGATAACGCTAATATTACTGCCAAAATCTTAGTTAATGTTTTACTTTTCATGTTCTTATCTCCTTTGTTTTCACATTATATTTAAAAAACATATATAAAATGAGAAATTATCTCATATTATTTTTCCTCCTATTAAATCAACTTATTTACCTTCTCATTATTAATCATTCAAATATTCTAATGCTGATATTGCCATTGTCCTAACACAAAGTTTTATATATTTCTCATCTACCATAAACTGTGGTGTATGCACCGATGTTTCATTTCCTGTACCTACTCGGAAGAAACAAGATGGACGTTCCTGTGAATAAAACCCGAAATCTTCTGCACCGAGAAAAGGTTTGTCAAAGTCAAATACATATTTATCTACTCTATCATCTTCTACCAAACCAATATCATCCATTAATAATTTATAATTTTCTTTTACACTTCTCCTTAGTTTTTCAGTTAAGTTTTCTTCGTTATAAACTGATGTATAACCTTCTATTAACGTAAAGTCCACTTTTCCATTAAATGTTTCTGCAGTTTTTTGTGAAATTTCTTGTAATCTATGTATCATTTTTATTCTGGTTTCTTTTGTTGTGTTTCTCATCATTCCTACCAATTCAACTTGATTGGAAATAATGTTTGGAGCCGTTCCTCCTTGAATTTCTCC
>DIVM01000026.1 GCA_002435835.1 Firmicutes bacterium UBA6132 | reverse complement strand
CTAAAAAATATTCTTTTAAATAATCATAGGAAAATTTATTTGAAGCATCTTCCCAAACTTCACCTATTATTAAAGCATTTTCATTTTCAGATTTAACACTTGACCTAAGCTTATTTAAAAATTCATTGGGAAGTTCATCTGCAACATCCAACCTATATCCCTTAACTCCAGATTGCAACCAATGCTTTAAAACTCCGTTTTCATTCATTACAAAATCAATATAGTCTTTATTTTGTTTATTTAATGTAGGCAATGTTTTTATTCCCCACCAACAATTATAATCATCATTGTAATGTTTAAATGTGTACCAATTATAATAAATTGAATTTTTACTTTGGTAAGCTCCTATAGAGTTATATGTATTTTGTTTATTAAAATAAATGCTATCATCACCTGAGTGATTTAACACTAAGTCTAAAATAATTCCAATATTTAATTTTGCAGCTTCCTCGCATAATTTTTTTAATGTTTCTTCATCACCAAATAAGAAATCTATTTTAAAATAATCACCAACATCATATTTATGATTAGAATAAGCTTCAAAAATTGGGGATAAGTATATGGTATTTACACCTAAGCTGTGGATAAAAGGAAGTTTTTCTATAATACCTTCTAAGTTACCGCCAAAAAAGTCATTGTTAAGTATTTCGACCTCTTCATTTGGTTTATAAAAAGGGAGTTCACCCCAATTTCTTAAAACTATATCATCCCTATGTTTAGTATTATTTGCACCGACCTTATTAAACCTATCAACAAAAACATGATATATAATTCCGCCTTTTATCCAATGGGGTGTTTCAAAACAGTCTTTATAAACTAATAACTCATACATTTTAGGAAATATATTTTCATCATCATTTATTAAAAATGAATAATAATAATTCCCATAATCAGCAACACTAAAATTTACAGAGTAAATATCATAATTTTTTATTGTATTGACCCACTTTAAATCAAAGCTTTTATAAAAATATTTATCATAATTATTTCTTTTATATAAAACTACCTTAGGCAAACATGTAAAATCACGCTTAATATGAATATTAAGCGTGACTTTTTCATTTTCTTTAATTGCACCTAAGGGATATTTAAAAATTTCTGATTGGCTATTGAAAATTATCATAAATCCCCCATTTATATTTGTTTCAAATTCCAGATTTCTTTCGAATACTCTTTTATTGTTCTGTCAGAAGAAAAAATTCCTGCAGAAGCAATATTAATAAGTGACATTTGATTCCATTTTCTTTTGTTTTTAAAATAAATATTTACAGCTTTATCATGGGCTTCCATATATGAATCAAAATCAGCAAAGCACATATATGGGTCTCCAACGCTAAATTCACCTAATAAATATTTAGAAATGGATTCAAATGATTTTCCATTCATACCTTTATTTAAAAAGTCAATAATTTTTCTTAGCTTTTCATTTTTTTGATAATAATGTACTGAATTATATCCATCTTTCCATAGTTTTTCAACTTCATAATCCTTAAGTCCAAAAAGAAAGAAATTTTCTTCTTTAACTTGTTCAAGTATTTCAATATTAGCTCCGTCAAATGTACCTATTGTTAAAGCTCCATTTAACATTAGCTTCATATTTCCAGTACCACTTGCTTCTTTTCCTGACAGAGAAATTTGTTCACTAAGTTCTCCAGCTGGAATTATTATTTCTGCAGAGCTTACAGAATAATTTTCAACAAAAACAACATTAATAAATTCTTTTATAAATTGATTTTTATTTATATAACTACTTAAAGCACAAATAAGCTGAATTATTTCTTTAGCTTTGTAGTAGCTTGGAGCAGCTTTTGCACCAAAAATAAATGTTTCTTTAGATATGTCTGCAGTTTTTCCTTCGTTAATATCTATAATGATACTAATTATTTTTAAAATATTTAAAAGCTGCCTTTTATATTCATGAAGTCTTTTTACCTGTACATCAAATATAGAATCAATATCTACTTCTATTCTGTTATTTCTATATATAAAATCAACTAATTTTAGTTTGTTATTACGTTTAATTTCTTCGAGTTTATTTAAAATAATATCATCATTTTCATAATTTCTTAAATTAGATAATATTTCAGGTTTAGTGTAATAATCTTTTCCTAATATATTTACAAGTAATTCATTTAATTCTGGATTTGCTTGAATTAACCATCTTCTATGGGTTATTCCATTTGTAATATTTATAAATTTATGAGGATCATATTCGTAAAAAGGTCTAAAAACTGATTGCTTTAATATATCCGTATGAAGTTTAGCAACGCCGTTTATGCTATGGCTTCCAGTTATACAAAGATTGGCCATATGAATTAATCCTTTATTAATTATGGACATTTGATTTAGCTTTTCATAACTACCATTATACTTATAAGATATTTCTTGTATTAAACGATTATTTATTTCGGATATGATTATATAAATTCTTGGCAAAACTAATTTAATAGCTTCTTCCTGGATTGTTTCTAATGCTTCCTGCAAAACTGTATGATTAGTGTAAGACACAGTATTTACTACTATTTTCCATGCATCATCCCAAGTATAATTATATTCATCCATAAAAATTCGCATTAATTCAGGAATCATAAGGGCAGGATGAGTATCGTTTATATGTATGGAAACTTTTTCGCTAAAATTTTTTAAAGTGCAATATTTTTTCAAATGGTCATTTACTATGTTTTGAGCAGAAGCAGAAACTAAAAAATACTGTTGTTTAATTCTTAATATTTTACCATTGTCATGATCATCAGCAGGATAGAGCACTTTTGTTATTGCTTCACCCATGGCATCTTCAGCTAATGCTTTTATATAATCACCTTGAGAAAACAAATTCATATCAATGCTTTTAACGCTTCTTGATTCCCAAAGCCTTAATAAGCTAACAGCTTCTGAGTTGAAACCTGAAATCATCATGTCATATGGTATAGCTTCAATTTCATTTGCATTATTGTGATGGATTTTTAATCTTTCATGAGTCCACTCTTCATATATTTCACCATAAAATTTGACTTTCACTCTGTTTTCAGTTCGAGGCACAAGCCAAACATCTGAAGATGAAAGCCAGTCATCGGGAAGTTCTGTTTGCCAGCCGTCTATTATTTTTTGTTTGAAAAGTCCAAATTCATATTTTAATGAAAATCCAGTTGCAGGGTAGGAAAGTGTTGCTAATGAATCCATAAAACATGAAGCGAGTCTTCCTAAACCTCCATTGCCAAGGCCGGCATCTTTTTCTATAGCATATAAATGTTCTAATGTAACATTATATTTTTTTAATGCTTCTTCTGCCTCCTTATGCAATTTCAAATTAAATAAATTATTTTTTAAAGACTTTCCTACTAAAAACTCCATGCACATATAATAAACTTGTTTTTGTTGGGATTCATCTACTTTTTTCTTATAAGCATTATATTTTCTTACAAGCATATCTCTAATAACAATTGATAAAGCTCTATATATTTGTACTGTACTGGCATTTTTTGAATCAATATTCCAATAACTTGATATAGTTTGATCAATTAAGTTTATTATGTGATTCGAGTTTATTGATCTTTGAGTCATTTTTGCTCCTTCAAATTTGAATACAATTGATAATAATCTTCAGCAGAATGATTCCAACTAAAATCTGTAGTCATAGCTGTTTTTATTAAATTATTCCAATTTTCTTTATTGCTATAAACATTTAATGCTCGTTTTATAGAATCCACTAAGGCATTTGAATCTTTTTCATAAAAAGTAAATCCATTGCCGTCTCCTAAACTTGCGTCATGAATTGAGTCTTTTAATCCACCAGTTTCCCTAACTACAGGAATTGTTCCATATCTTGATGCAATCATTTGTGATATTCCACATGGTTCGCTAATTGACGGCATGAGGAAAATATCTGCTCCAGCATAAATTTTCCTGGACATATCATTATTAAAATCAATTTTAACAGCCACTTTATTGTGATATCTTTCTTGAAGAGATTTAAAATAAAGTTCATAACTTCTGTCGCCTTTTCCAAGGACAACAAATTGTACTTTTTCTTGCAATATTTCTTCAATTCCTTTAATAATTAAATCCAGACCTTTGTGTGAAACAAGTCTCGATATAACAGCAATTATGGGAATATTCTCATCTTGTGGAAGACCAAGCATTCTTTGTAAGTTAGTTTTGTTATAATACTTGTTTTTTATGCATAAGTCATTATAATTTTTAAATAAAGCTGCATCTGAATTAGGATCATAAACAGAATTATCAATTCCATTTAATATGCCTATTACTTTAGAACTGTTTCTTTTTAATATTTCTGCAAGACCATGAGCATAGTAATCATCAAAAATTTCTTCTGCATAACTTTTGCTAACTGTGCTTATTACATCAGCGCTTTCAAGGGCACCTTTTAATAAGTTAAGACATCCATTATATTCAACTATACCCTTTTGATAGCTACTTAGTTCAAAAACATCTTCAGAAGCTGTTAAGTCATATTTTCCTTGATATTCTATGTTATGAATGGTTATTATTGATTTAATATTGTTATATAAGAAGTTATCCTTATATATTGTTTTTAAATAAACAGGAATAAGTGAAGTTTGCCAATCATTAGCATGAATAATGTCAGGTTTAAAATCAATTATAGGAAGTATATGTAACACAGCTTTAGAGAAAAAAGCAAATCTTTCACCATCATCGAAATGACCATATAAATCATTTCTTTTAAAATAATATTCATTATCTATAAAATAGTAAGTAACATTATTTTCGATTTTTTTAAATATTCCGCAGTACTGTTTTCTCCATGACAAATTTACAGTTGTATCTGTAATAAATTCTAAACTTTCTTTATTAATACATTTATATAAAGGTAAAATTATTCTTATATCTATATTTTCTTTGTATTTATTTGCCAGGGCTTTTGTAAGAGAACCGGCTACTTCTCCTAATCCTCCTGTTACAATAAATGGTGCAGATTCAGCAGTTGCGAAAGCTATTTTTAAATTACTCATTATACACCTCTTATGCTATATGATTGAATTTTTTTTGATAAAAAACGGACAGTTTTTATGTCCAAGCAATACTCTTTCGCTTTTTATTTGCGTATAAGTGTCAGTAACTATGGAATCAAGCTTTGCATAATCACCTATAATAGTTTTCTGCATTATAATAGAATTTTTTATAACTGTTCCTTTACCTATTTTAACGCCTCTGAATATTATGCTGTTTTCCACAGTTCCTTCTATTTCACAGCCGCTTGCAATCAGTGATGATTTAACTATTGCATTTTCACCATATTTAGTAGGGGCAGAGTCCTTCGTTTTTGTATAAATAGGTCCAGTTTTAGCATAGAATATATTATTTAATTTATCCATGCATAAAAGTTCCATGCTATGGTCATAATAACTTTTAAGAGAGTCTATATGTGCATAATAACCTTCATATTCATAGCCGTATATTTTAAAAGTTTTAACTTTATTAGCGAGAACATCATAGCTGAAATCCTTCAAGTTTCGAGCTATTGCATCATATATTAAATTTACAAGAAAATCTTTATTTAAAACCCAAGTGTTTAGTCCTACATTGTTTTCACCACTTGTAACAGGATAAACTAATACATCCTCAGCACGTTTGTCTGGAGAAAATTTATAAAGAATTTTATGAACTGAATCAGATTTAGTTACATTTGCTTTTGTATATACAGCAGTTATATCTGCATTATTTTCTATATGAAAATTTATAACATTTTTATAATCTATGTTATAAATCATATCACAATCAGAAAGAACAACATATTTTTCTTTAGATTCCAATATATATCCTAATACTTTTTTTAAAGCATCAAGTCTACCTTTAAAAAGCCCATTATTTTCTTCTGTAGCATAAGGAGGAAATAATAGTATTCCACCTTTTTTTCTTGACATATCCCAATCTTTTCCTGTGCCAACATGTTCCATTAAAGAACGGTAGTTTGTTTTAGTTATAATACACATTTTACTTATATTTGAATTGACCATATTTGAAAGTGTGAAATCTACTAATCTATATCTACCTCCAAAAGGTATTGCAGCAACTGATCTATGTGTCGCTAATTCATTTAAGCTCCAATCTTGCATATCTGAAAAAATAATTCCTAATGTATTCATATGTTATTAACCTCCACGCTGTTATATTAATTTACTTTCCCTTGGTAATACTGTAATATTTTCACTATTTTCTTTTTCATATCCTACTTTTGTATTTTCGCTTATATAGCATAATTCATCTATTATAGAATAATTTATAACAGCATTTTCTTCTATGTTTACATCAGCCATAACTACTGAATCTTTTACAACAGCATGTTCACCTATTTTAACTCCTGAAAATATTATGGAATTTTCAACTGTTCCTAAAATAACAGCACCTTCAGATATAATTGAATTTTTAACTGACGCATTTGATCCGATAAAATGAGGTGGTTTTTCCATATGTCTTGAATAAATTACCCAGTCTCCACTTATATCGAATCCATTGTCACCTAGTAAATCCATATTTGCCTGCCACAAAGAATCAATTGTTCCAACATCTTTCCAGTAACCTTTAAATTCATATGAATACAATTTTTCTCCAGCATTTAACATGCTAGGTATAACATTTTTTCCAAAATCTTTAGAAGATTGATAATCTTTAGAATCCAATTCTAAATATTCTTTTAATTTACTCCAATTAAACACGTATATACCCATTGAAGCAAGTGTGCTCCTTGGATATATAGGTTTTTCTTCAAACTCAGTTATAAGACCTTCATCATTAGAGCTTAAGATTCCAAAGCGTGAAGCTTCTTCATAGGTCACATCTATTACAGAAATAGTGCAGTCAGCTTCTTTTTCTTTATGATAATTAATCATTAAAGAATAATCCATTTTATATATGTGATCACCTGAAAGAACTAAAACATATTCAGGATCGTATTGATCTATAAAATTAATATTTTGGTAAATAGCATCAGCTGTACCAGAATACCAAGTTGAATCTCCAACTCTTTGATATGGAGGAAGTATGTTTATGCCTCCATATAGCCTATCTAAATCCCAAGGCTTGCCGTCTCCAATGTATGAATTTAAAATTAAAGGTTGATACTGTGTAAGTACTCCCACAGTATCTAAATTTGAGTTCACGCAATTAGATAACGTAAAATCAATAATTCTATATTTCCCCCCAAACGGTACTGATGGCTTTGCAATTTTAGTTGTTAAAGACCCAAGCCGACTTCCTTGACCACCAGCCAAGAGCATTACTACACACTCTTTTTTATTTGATATCATATGTTTTACCCCCTGATTTATATACTTTGCTAATAGTGCAAGTGTTTTTTTCTTTTTTTAAAAAAATAGCTGATAATGGAGGTATGGTTAATGATATGGATGAAGAATATCCATGCATTTCATAAGGAGTTGAAAAAATTAAATCATTTTTTGCACCCGTTCCTCCGTATTTAATTTCATCCGTATTGAATATTTCAGTATAATTGCCTTCATCAGCACCAATTAAATAATTTTCTCTTTTTACAGGAGAAAAATTTAATACTATAATTATTTCATTATCATTTTTATCTCTTCTTTTAAATGCTATAATATTTTGCTCATAATCATCACTTGAAATCCATTTAAATCCATTCCATGAAAAATCATCTTCATAAAACTCTGAAGATTTTAAATAAAATTCATTAAGTTCTCTCACANNTCTCACATATAAATTTAATTTATTATGTGAGTCATACTGTAGCATAAACCACTCTAATTCCTTTTCATGATTCCATTCTACAAACTGACCTATTTCATACCCCATAAAATTCAATTTTTTGCCTGGATGTGAAATCATATATGCTAAAAAAACTCTTACATTAGCAAATTTTTCTTCATAAGGACCTGGCATTTTATTAAGTAAGGAATGCTTACCATGAACAACTTCATCGTGGGAAATAGGAAGAATATAATTTTCACTAAAAGCATAATGCAATGAAAAAGTAATATTTTTGTGTTTATATTTCCTAAGAAAAGGATCTGTTTCCATATAATCAAGTGTATCGTTCATCCAACCCATGTTCCACTTAAAATTAAAGCCAAGCCCACCTAAATAAACAGGCTTAGTTACCATTGGCCATGAAGTTGATTCTTCTGCTATCATCATAGTGTTTGGATGTAGCTTAAAAACTGCTTCATTTAAATTTCTAAAAAATTGAATTGCCTGTAGGTTTTCATTAGTTCCATAAATATTAGGAGTCCATTCACCATGCTGTTTATCATAATCGAGATAAAGCATGGAGCTTACTGCATCAACTCTAAGTCCGTCAACGTGATATTCTTCTAACCAGAAAATAGCATTTGATATTAAAAATGACATAACTTCATTTTTCCCATAATCAAATTTTAATGTGCCCCAACTTTTATTTTCTCTTAAATTTTTATCTTCGTATTCAAACATAGGAGTTCCATCAAACTCTCTAAGTCCTGAATCATCTTTTGGGAAATGTGCAGGGACCCAGTCTAAAATAACTCCAATTCCATTTTGGTGACATTGATCTATTAAATACTTTAAATCCTTTGGTTCACCGTAACGAGAAGTGGGAGCAAAATATCCTGAAACTTGATATCCCCAAGATCCATCATATGGATGTTCCATAATGGGCATTAGCTCAATATGTGTAAAATTATGCTTTTTAACATATTTAATTAATGAGTCAGCTATTTCATTATAAGTATATATATTTGAATTTTCTTTACGCTTCCATGATGAAAGGTTTAGTTCATATATATTAATAGGTTGCTGGTATATATTAATTGAACGCTTAAATTCCTGCCAATTTTCATCTCCCCAATTATAATTGTTAATATCATATACTATTGATGCAGTTTCAGTTTGAGTTTGAGAATAAAATGCAAATGGATCAGATTTATATATTAATTTATTTTCATTTGTCGTTATAGCAAATTTATATAAATCTCCAACCCCTAAGTCGTGTATAAATAATTCCCATATATCAGATTTATGGATTTTTTTCATTTCATAATTATCATTTTTACTCCAATTGTTGATGTCACTCACTAAATGAACTGATTTTGCTTTTGGAGCCCATACACGAAATATAACCCCTGTTTTTTCTCCTTTTATGATATGCGACCCTAAGAATTTATATGAATAATAATTTGTTCCTTGATGGAATAAATAAATGGGCAATTGATTTGTCTTTTCAGTTTTCATAATGTCTCCTGTTTTATTTTTGTAATTATTTTATACACTTTTATCTAATGTACAGGAATCCTTGAGGCCAATTAATGATTTGAATTAAATTTATAATTAATAAATTATATATTAATATATAATAAAAACACAGCGAAATTTGTAAAATAGTGTAAAGTCATACAAATAAAGTTGTATAATCCATAAATTTTAATATTTATATATTTATGTTATTATTTTTATAATACTTATACCACTGTATTTGGAATTTAAACAAAGAAATAAAAAAGATAACTAATTATAGCTATCTTTATAGTAAAATATTATTAAGGTTTTATATTAAATATGTAAAATTTAGTATTATTTAAAATTAACATCTCCAACTTTGCTAGTAAGTTTTATTTTTGTGTTACCGCTACCTTTAGTTTCTGTTTTTTCATTTTCCATAAATGCAGTAGAAGAAGATTCATAGCTTGAATTTGAAGGCAATGTTATATTAATATCCCCAACTTGTGTTAAAGCTTCAAAAGATTTTGCATCTGAAATATCTGTTGATGTAATATCAATATTTCCTGTATTTGAATTAAATTCAGATTTGTCATATAAAATACAATTTATAAGTTTTATATCACCAACATCAGATTTAATATAATATGAAGAATTGCAATTTGTAATATTTATATCACCAACATTAATTTCAGATTCTATTTTACCATTATAATTTTCAATATTTAAATTACCAACATTATTATCAACATAAATTTTATTTATATTTGATGGAACTTTAATTGATAAATTAATGGATACATTTTCTAAATCACCGTATATTCTATTTATCTGAGAAGTATCTATAATTATGTCATTCCATTTTGGTTCAATAGTATATGTAGTTTCCCTTAAAAGCTTTTCAGTTCCTTCTTTAGAATTTGAAGAAGCCTTTATAGTAACATCCACTAAAACTTCCATAGAATCATGAGTGGTAATATTAATATCGCCAATAGAATTTCTAATAACAACATTATCCATTTTTGTTGCATTAATAGTTTGAGACTCTGTTTTTTCTGCATTCTCTTTTCCTAATGTTTCAATAACTGTTTTAGTTACTTTGTTTGAAATATTTTCAACTGTATTTTCATCAACTTTAAAATCTGCTGTACAGCCTGTCATCATAGTGAATGATAACAAAATAATTAGTGCGCTTGTTTTTCTTTTCATAATAACCCCTTGTCTCTTGTATTTATACTTGTCCTTATTATACCTATTTACAATGCTTTTATGCGTATAAAATAAAAAAATTAAATTTCTTGCTTAATATTTTTTATTTGGGGTATAAATGTATTACATTAAAAGTTTTTAGGAGGAATTATGAAAATATTTGATTTTAAAGTTAAAGATATACAAAATAAAGAAGTTTCATTAGAAAATTATAAAGGTAAAGTTTTATTAATAATTAATGGAGCTACAGGATGTGGATTTACACCTCAATATGATGGTCTTCAAGATCTTTATGCAAAATATAATCCGGAAGGATTTGAAATATTAGATTTTCCAAGTAATCAGTTCTTAGAACAAGCTCCAGGAACAAATGAAGAAATAGTTGGATTTTGCAAATTAAGTTTTGGAGTAGAATTTACACAGTTTTCTAAAATAGAAGTTAATGGTGAAGGTGAAGAGCCATTATATAAATATTTAAAATCAACTGTTAAAGAAGTTAAAAATGATAAAGCAGATGGATTATATGAAAAAGTTAAACAATATACTCCAGGTTTAGCTGAGAATGATATCAAATGGAACTTCACTAAATTTTTAGTAAATAGAGAAGGAACAGTTGTAGCAAGATTTGCACCGACAGTAACACCTGAGGAATTAGAAAAATATATAGTTAAGTTATTAAAAGATGATGAGTCTTATGAGACCGAGACCGAAACTGAAACAGTATGTTCTTCAGATTTTTCTAAGGGATGCCTTTAATAAAAATAAAGTAAAATGAAATATATAAATAAAAGAAACATAAAAAGATTATAATTAAATCTTTTTATGTTTTTTTCTTTTGCTTGGAACTTTTTATAATATTATACGTCCATTATAATAATACCTAAAATTAAGGTTTCAAGTATCAAGTTATTTTTGGTGATTTTTATGAAGAAAGGGTGATTATATATGGATATTGGAATTATTGGTGGAGCAGATGGGCCTACAACAATTTTTTTAACATCTAATAATAGTGGGAAAATTATTTTAGCCATAGTCATTATTTGTATTATTGTGGTCGGGCTAATAATTAGGTCAAAAAGAAAAATGTAATTAAAATATTATTTATAAAATCGGAGGAAAGTATGAATCATTTAGGGACAGTTAACTTAGAAACGGATAGACTAATTTTACGCAAATTTCTGATGTCTGATTCAAAGGCAATGTATAATAATTGGGCAAATGATCATGAAGTGACCAGATTTTTAACATGGCCTGCCCATTTATCAGTTGAAATATCTGAAAGTGTTTTGAAAGATTGGGTTAATAGCTATGATGATAATAAGTTTTATCAATGGGCTATTGTTTTAAAAGATGATATAAATGAACCAATAGGTTCTATTAGTGTTGTACATATGAATGAGGATGTGGATATGCTACATATAGGATATTGTATTGGTAGGAAGTGGTGGCATCAGGGAATTACATCTGAAGCATTTGAGGCAGTTATTCAATTTTTAATTGAAAAGGTATGTGCAAAGCGCATTGAATCTCGTCATGATCCTAAGAATCCAAATTCAGGAAAGGTAATGTTGAAATGTGGATTGAAATATGAAGTTTTATTACGCAACTCTGATAAAAATAATCAAGGAATTTGTGATGCTGCAATGTATGGACTGTTAGCAGAAGAATATTACTCTGCTAAATCAAATAAAGTTTTATAAAGGGGTTGTAATGGAAAAGAAATATACTAATTACATAATAGTAGTACTTTTAATTATGAACATTTTTACTATATTAAAATTAAACAGTGTTGAAAATTCGTTGGACAATGAATTTCAAAGATATAAAAGTGAAAATAATGATTTGAGAAATGAAATTCAACAAATTTATTATAATGTTGATTCGAAACTTAAAAAGCAAGCAAGCATAATAGATGATCATAATATAATATTTGGAGATTTAAATACAGATGAATTGACTGTTCCTGTGACATTATACATAACGCCAAAAGAAAACTCAGATGATTTAAAAGCAAGTATGCTCATTAATAATGAAAAAATTACAATGCAAAAAAATAATGCTAACTTTATAGCAACATATGATGCAAGTATTTTTGATGAACTACAGTTTAAAGTAGTTTTAGAGAAAAATGGAGTAGAAAAAATTGAAACATTAGAAGTTTATTCTGATATACAATATAAATATATTTTATCAATGAGTGGAGCATTTAGCGGTAAATCTAATTACAGCTCTAACAAATATCATTGTGAAGGTGAAGTTTATATAAACTTTATTGGTCCTAATGACAACGGTCCAGAAAAAATTAGCATTGTTAAAGATTTAAATGGAACTGTTTTTAATGAGCAGGAGATAGATATTTCTAATTTAAATAAAGATATAGATAATGATAATAACATAGAGCAATCAGCAATACAGGAATATAAAACAAATGAGTCAATTGCTACGAATTTTTTGAGAATACCTATAGATGAAACAGTTGCCATTTCCTCAAATGACAAGATTACATTATATGCATATGTTCAAGATAAATATGGGCTTAATTACAAATATATTGTATTGCAAGATAAAATAGACAGTAATGGCAAACTCGTAAACGTAAAACCAGAGTGGACAAATGGTAGCATAGTTGAAATAAGCGATAAAAACGGAAATGTATTGTATGAACAGAGTTTTATGGAGTAGATAATTTTTAAAATGTCTTGAAATTATTGATCAATTATAATTTATATTTTTAAGTAGTACCTTTTTTCAATAAAGAAATGATAGATAATTTATCAGAGGGATATAAAATATTAGATATAAACGAATTTGAAGAGGGCGAATTACCCAGGAAGCTTTATAGAGTAACTTTAAAAAAACAGGATTGATTGATCAAAATTTTTAAAAGCATTTTGCATGATTTATTTTTGTTGTGTATTTGATTTAAGAATTTTAATGAAATGGAGTAAGTATGAATAATAACTTAAAACCTATAAAGAGAAGCAAATTAAGATTAATATTAGGGAAAGTGTTTTATACTGCTAAACGCTATAGATTGTGGTATTTTGGGCAAATTAAATTTGCTAAACCACAAAATATTAAATTATTATATAAGTGTTTTTCCCATCATACTATTTTACTTCGCGAATTAAAAGAAGTTGACATGTACCTTCAATATAATAAAATAGAAAACTTAAAATTAGCAGTTAAAAAGCTCAATAAAGTAATAATCCTGGCGAGACATTTTCTTATTGGAAGCTTATAGGAAAACCCACAAAGAGAAAAGGGTATTTAGAAGGAATGGTTCTTTATTCAGGAAATGTGCAAAGTGGAATTGGGGGAGGCCTCTGCCAACTATCTAATTTAATATTTTGGATGACTTTACATACCCCTTTAACTATTGTTGAAAGATATAGGCATAGCTTTGATGTATTTCCTGATTCTAATAGGACTCAACCATTTGGCAGCGGCGCAACCTGTGTTTATAATTATCGTGATTTAATGATTCGAAATGATACATCACAGCCTTTTCAATTATTATTAAAGATAACTGATACTCATTTAGAGGGAAGCTATCATACTTCTAAGCCGCTTGAATATCATTATGAAATATATGAAAAAGAACATCATATGGTCAGAGAATATTGGGGAGGATATAGCCGACACAATGTGCTTTATAGAAAAGTTTATAACAATAACTCTGAGTTAGTTGATGATGAATATTTAGTTGAAAATCATGCATTAATGATGTACCAACCATTTATAGAGATGAATACAACTGAACAAAATTAAGAGGTAAGTAATATAATATTTAAGATTACACTTAAAGGAGGAAAAAATGCTAAAATATAAAACTATAATTAGCATATATATGTTATTGATTTTATTTTCATCCTTAACTCCTTGCTTAGCAAATTCAGCAGAACCACCATCAATTCTTATAATAGTTTCAAATGCACCCGATGACCTTGAAATAAGCATTAACTCAAAAGATTCTTTATACAAATCAAATAAAGTTAATAAGAAAATTGAAACATACTTCTTATTTTATAACAGCGAAATTCAAATGAGAAATGTAAATGATTATAATTTGAAAATAAGCACAAATAAAGAAAATTACGAAATAAAGTTCGATAAACCTATTAAAACTTACTCTAATGTATATACTTTAAACTTAAACTCAAAAATATTAACTGAAGGTAAAAATTTATCAAGATCTATTTTATTAGTTGCATTGAGAATTGTTTTGACTATATCTATTGAAGCTTTTGTATTTTTACTGTTTAAGTTTAAAAATAAGAAGTCCTATATATCATTTATTATAATAAACTTAATAACCCAAGGAGCATTAAATATATGGATTAATGGATTTATACCATCTCAGGGATATTTAATATTTTCTCTTATAATAGGAGAATTTTTTGTCTTTGCATTTGAAATAGTAGCTTTTCTTATTTTTGTTAAAGAACATAAAAAATTTAGAACTATCTTATATGTTATATCAGCAAATGCTTTAAGCTTAATTGTTGGAGGTTTCATTATTACTATTCTGCCTATTTAGGCAATAGTAAATATAACTTAGCCAAATTGCCCAACTATATTTAAGAAATTAGTTGAAATATAAAAGTTAATTAAAACAAAAGGAGCTAGTTTTCAATTTTAAGATATGGTTAAAAAATAAGAGATTTAGACTTGCTATATAAAACATAGTTTAGATTTTAATAAATAAATATTTTGGGATTAATATTAAGATATAGTTTCATAGAGTATTTAAGATATAAAAATAAAATAAATATGAATAAAAAGGAGATCTAAAATGGAAAATATGCAATACATTTGTGCAAAATGCGGCAACTATGAATATGAATCAGATCAATTTCAAGCAACTGGAGGAAACTTTGCTAAGATATTTGATATTCAGAACAAAAAATTTATAACAGTCAGCTGTAAAAGATGCGGTTATACAGAGTTATATAAATCCATGTCATCGGATGGATGGAATATATTAGATTTTTTTACTAACTAAGAAATTATAAAATCAGTATGATTGTTGCTAAAAAGTCGTTTAACGACTTTTTTTTATGAAACGATTAAACAAAATTCATAAAATATTTAATGATCATATTATTTAAATGAATTTAATGATAAATAGTAGATTTATAGGGTATATAATGAATGTTATTAAATAAATTTCATGGAGGTAATTATGCGTATTGTTATAATTGGAGCTGTTGCTGCTGGAACTTCAGCTGCAACAGCAGCAAGAAGAAACAACAAAGAAGCTGATATAATTATTTATGAGAAAGATAAATATATTTCCTATGCAGGATGTGGAATGCCATATTACATAAGTAATACTTTTGAAGATTTTAACGAATTGGTTCCAAGAAATCCTGAATTTTTTAAAAATAAGCTAAATATAGATATTTTTATAGAGCATGAAGTACTCTCAGTAAATTCAAAGGATAAAACATTACAAGTTAAGAATTTAATAAATGGTGAAATTATAGATGATTTCTATGATAAACTTGTTATTTCAACGGGTGCTACTTCAACTATACCAAATTTAAGAGGCTCGGATGAAAGCAATGTTTTTGCTTTGAGAAACATAAATGATATGAATAAAATAAAGTGTTTTATAGAACGTGAATCTCCAAAATCAGCTGCAATAATTGGCAGTGGATTTGTAGGACTTGAAATGTGCGAAAGCTTTAATAAACTTGGAATGGATGTTACTTTGATTGCAAGATCTTCTATTTCTAAAGGTATTGATGAAGATATGGCTGTTTATATTAAAGAACATTTAAAAGTAAATAAAGTAAATGTTTTAGAAAATACTCCTACAAATGAAATAAATGATCAAGGCGTAATTTTAGGTGATAGAAGCTTGATTAAAGCTGACATTATACTTTTAGCTACAGGAATCCAGCCCTGTGTAGAGCTTGCTAAAAATATTGGTATAGAAATTGGCGAAACAAAAGCTATAAAAGTTGATAAACATATGAAAACAAATATAGATGATATATACAGCTGTGGTGATTGCACTGAAGTATATAATTTAATAACAAGTAAAGCTGTATATAGACCATTGGGTTCCACAGCAAATAAAACAGGAACTGTAGCTGGAAACAATATAACAGGCAATGAGGACGAATTTCGAGGTATACTTGGTACTGGCATATATAGGATTTTTGATTTAACTGTAGGCCAAACAGGGCTCTCTGAAGAAGAAGCAATTAAACAAGGTTTTGATGTTGTTGTATCTTTAGATAAAAAAGAAAATAAACCTGAATATATGGGAGGCAAGCAAATAATAATTAAAGCAATAGCTGATAAAAAAACAGGTTTGCTTTTAGGTGGTCAAGTTATTGGATATGAAGGTGTTGATAAAAGATTAGATATACTTGCAACAGCCATAACACTAAAAGCTAAAGCAGAAGACTTAATACATCTTGACCTTGCATATTCACCACCATATTCTTTGCCAAGGGACCCTCTTTATTATACTGGAGTAAAACTTAAAGCTTTGTTAGATAAATAAGAGAAATAATATAGGACAAAATTTTTATAACTACATTACTATTAAGTTAACATGAACGGTTGTTTATGAATTATATATTTAATAAATATTACAGAGAAGCAGACATTCTCAATAAGTTTTGAGAATAGTGGTAATTTTTCAATTTTAAAAAACGCATATTTATATAAAGTATATTAGATTGAATCACAGCATCTTTCTTCTAAATATATTATATAAAATATTTTAAAGTGCAAGTGAGCATTAATTCTAATTTTTAATAAAATTTTCAAATTTTGATTTAAATCATGTTTTTAATTTCGATTTCTAATTATAATAACATCATAAGAAATAAATAATTCAAAAAATGGTTTTTACAAAAATTAAGATTGAAGCATAAAAAAATTATATTAAAAAATGGAGGAATAAAATGAATACATTTAATAGTTCACAACAAATAGGCGAAATAGTAAACAAATTTCCAAAGGCAGCAGAAATATTTAAACAATATAAAATAGACTTTTGCTGCGGAGGAGAGAAGCTTTTAAAAAATGCAATTGAAAAACAAAACTTAAATGAAAAAGAAATATTGGACAAAATTAATAACATGTATGATGAACTTTCAAATTCTGATGATAAAAATTGGGTGGATGCTTCTCTTGAAGAATTAGTAGAACAAATCGTAAACAAGCATCACGCATATTTGTGGGATGAACTTCCTAAAATAAGCAAGCTTGCAACTACAATTTTAAGGGTTCACGGAGAACATCATCCAGAGCTATCTAAAGTGCATAAATTATTTCACACAGTTAAAATGGACTTAGAATCTCATTTAACAAATGAAGAAACTATCCAAT
>DIVM01000332.1 GCA_002435835.1 Firmicutes bacterium UBA6132 | reverse complement strand
CAAATTGATGAGGATAATCACTAGCTCTTTCGCGTTTGATTCCAACCATTTCCAATAATTTGCATGCTTCTTCTTCAGCTGCATTTTTATCTATATTTTTGTGTAGTAAAATCATCTCTATAATTTGTTCATTAACTTTCATAACGGGATTCAATGATGTCATAGGATTTTGGAATATCATTGAAATATCTTGTCCTAAAATATGCCTCATTTCTTTTTGAGATTTTTTTAATAAATCTGCACCTTCAAATATAATTTCACCGCTTACAATTTTACCAGGTGGACTTGGAATCAATCTCATAATGGACATAGCAGTTGTAGTTTTGCCTGCACCTGTTTCACCAACAAATCCAAGGGTTTCTTTATTATTAATCTCTAAATTAAGATCATTTACAGCATAAACAGTTCCATCATCAGTCTTATATATAACATTTAAATTTTTAATTTCAAGAAGTTTATCATTACTCATCTTTTCACCACCTTATGGAATTAATTTTTAAGTTTAGGATCTAGTGCATCTCTTAATCCATCCCCAAGTAAGTTTAGGGATAAAACTGTTGTTATTATTGCAACACCTGGGAACATAGTCATATAAGCATATCCCCTAATATAATCCCTACCACTTGAAAGCATTGAACCCCATTCTGGAACTGGTGGTTGTATTCCAAGTCCTATAAAGCTCATTCCTGCTGCTGTTAATATAGCCCCTGCAATTCCAAGAGTTACTTGAACTATTACTGGTGCAACACAATTTGGCAATATATGTTTTAATATTATTGTCACATCATTTGTACCTGAAGCTCTTGCAGCTTCTATATATTCTTCTCCTCTTATTGTCATTACAGATGCTCTAACTATTCTTGCATAGTTTGGAATCGATGATATACCAACAGCTATCATTAAATTTATCAAACCCGCTCCAAGTGCTGCAACTATAGCTATTGCTAATAATGTCTGTGGTATTGCTAACAGTACATCCATAAATCTCATTATTATATTATCTATACGTCCACCATAAAATCCTGATATAGCACCTAATATTCCACCTATTAATAAAGCTATACCAACAGATATAAAACCTACCATAAGTGAAATTCTTGCTCCAAAAATAACCCTACTAAATATATCCCTACCAAATTCATCCGTTCCAAATATGTATTTTGCATTTGGGTGTTGATATGCATTTTGTAAATCCTGTTTTTCGTAACTATACGGTGCAATAACATCGGAAAATACAGCTAAAAATAACAATATCAAAAGTATTATAAGACCTAACATGGCCACTTTATTACGTTTAAGTGATTTCATTACCATTGAAAACTGGCTTTTACTCTTGGATTTATTTTTTATTTTAATGTTTACTCTCTCTACTTTCATGTTGACATTCTCCTTTCAATTATTGTTTTAATTATTTAGTCCCTTGTAAGTCTTGGATCAACAGCCACATATAACAAATCAACCAGTAAGTTAACAAGACTAAAACATGCCGCTATAAACAAAACACTACCTTGAACAATTGGATAATCTCTCATTTTTATAGATTCAACCATTAACCTTCCTAACCCTGGTATGGAAAAGACTGTTTCTGTTAATAGTGCACCTCCAAGAAGTGTACCAAACTGCAAACCAACAACTGTTATTATAGGAATAAGAGCATTTCTAAGTACATGACTTAAAATTACAACTAATTCTTTTTGTCCCTTTGCCCTTGCTGTTTTAACAAAATCTTGTCTTATAACCTCGAGCATACTAGACCTAGTCATTCTTGCTATCATTGCTGTACTCTGCATACCAAGTGCTACAGCTGGCATTATCATCTGTTTTATTGTTCCATAACCTGATGGTGGAAACCATCCAAGCTTAACTGAGAAAAATAAAATCATTAAAATACCTATCCAAAATATTGGTGCAGATGTACCAATTAAAGCAAACGCCATTACAAAATTATCAATAAGTGAATATTGTTTTACAGCAGATATAATTCCTAATATTATTCCTAATACTATAGCAATAATTATAGCAGAAAAAGCTAACATTACAGTATTTGGAAATACGTTTATAATATCACTTATAACTGGTCTTTTCGTTACATAAGATATTCCAAAATCTTGGTGTAATACAATACCTTTAGCATAATTAAAGTATTGTACTAAAAATGGGTCATTTAAACCTAATTCTTCTCTTAATTGTTCCTTAGCTTCTGGGGCAGCAGATTCTCCTAACATTAATTTAACAGGGTCACCAGGTGTCATATATAACAATGTAAATACTATTATTGAAACACCTACTAACACGAGAACAAGCGATAAGCATCTTTTTAAAATATATTTAAGCATTTTTTCCTCCTTTAATGTATTAAAAAGTGACATTGATTTTTAAAATTAAATATCAAACTATTATACTGTTAATAATTCTAAATACTCTTTTACACCTTCTCTTAACAACACTTTTTGGGCCTCATTCTGTGCAGAATTCAATATTTTTTTTTCATTAAGCTGGGTAAGTATTCTTTTCTCCATTAATACACGACCATCTACAATTACAGTATCAACATCGTGACCACTAACTTGATATATAAGATTAATGGGGTTCTGCCATAAAGGATAGAGATGTGGTTTTTCTATATCTATTAATGTTATATCAGCCTTTTTGCCTATTTCTATAGAACCTATCATATTATCAAGACCAAGAGCCTTAGCAGCATTTATAGTTATCATTTCAAGAGCTTTATCTGGTTGAATAGCATAATTATTATTAGAATAACTTCTCCCCATTAAAACTCGCATCCTTGCTTTTTCAAATAAATCAAAAGTGCAATCCGAATTATTTACTTCTGTACATAAAGTTGTATTTACTCCTTCATTTAATAATTTAACTACAGGACTATATCTCATTGATTGCATTTCTAAAAATGGACTTATACAATATGATACGCCTAAATCAGATAAAATTTTTATTTCCTCTGAGCTTATATCATTACAATTAGAAATAAAAACCTTTTCATTATAAAATTTAAAATTTTCATATACATATTTTATTTCACCTTTATATGAGTGACTATGTATGTAGGTACCATATTCATCAGCTAAATTCTTAATAAATTTGTATATTTTAGTTTCTTCAGTACTATTTTCATTGCCATTTCCAATAAATGACGTTGAAGGATAACAAAATGTAAATTCAGAATTTACCCTATTAAATCTTTTAACTGCCATCTCAATATAGTTTATTGAATCCTCAAGCAAAAGTTGATTGGTATCTAACATTTGCATATCATTCCATTTTGAAAATCTTTTAGGATATGGAGGATTCGGTGGACTTAAGCACATAATATCTCTAATACCAACACCAAGCATTCCTTCCACATGAGCTTCGGCGTACACTAATTCATCAAACCTCATATGAGAACCTAAAAAACTAACTCCTGTTGTAATACCAAATTTAAGCTTTTCAATACCTGATAACATCGCTTCTGAAAACCAAAACTTTTGAGTTGTATATTCATAAAATAAGTTGGGGTACAAATCTATTATTTTTCTATTCATGACACATTCTTCAACATTTTTTAATAAACCATGACCAGAATGTGCATGACTATCAATAAGACCTGGAACTGCTAACATACTTGAACCTTTAATCACCTTAACAGCATTAAGATTATCATTGAAGTCTCCTAAATAAACTATCTTATCTCCAATAACGCCTATACAAGTATTTTTAAGTACTCTTCTCATTTTATCCATTGTGATTACAGTACAATTTTCTATCAGTATATCTAAATTTATAATGTCACCCCCTATAAATTGTAATCGTTTTCTCATATATTTTATTATATAATAAATATTATTTAATTTCATTATCATATACTGCTAATGAATTATTTTATCTTTATCATATTATGTTAAAATAATTTTGGCAAAAAAATCAAACTACTCTTTAGTATAAGCATTTATGAAAAAAGTAAATTATATAAAAAATTTAGGCAATCAGTTTTTAGCAAAGAAACCAACCACCTAAATAAAATATAATGATAATAAATGTAAATTTTTATAGAACATTGTTCTCCAATACATGTTGATTAGAATATAAAATAAGTGCAATATATTCCAAATCACATTCCCCTATATTTTCTATACTGTGGGAATTTCCATCAAAACATACCATGCAGTCACCTGGTACTAATATATCTTCCTTACCATTATCACATACTTTTGCAGTACCTTTTAGAAAATAATATACTTCATTATCTCCTATATGCTTGTGATAACCAATAGAACAACCAACTGGAATGATACTAACTCCAAATAATCTTCCTACACCATTACTTTCTTCTTCTTCAAAGAAATTAATTACTTTAATAGTTCCTTTTCCTCCCTTCAAATTAGGTTCGTCTTTAATTCTTAACTCATTTGATTTTTTTATCATATAAACCCCCTTAAATATTTATTATTTACTAAAATTACAAAAAAACTAATAATTATGGATATGATCTTGTTCATAAATAAGAACGATATTGTGATGGTTTTAATTTAAGTATTAATATTAGGAATGCTTTATATGCAATATAACTGTTGATTACTGTAAGTTCCCATTTTAATTGTATAGCTCCATATATACTAATACTAAAAAATCATATCAGCTTTTTAGCTTAAGGTCATTATCCATAATGGATAAAAAAAATAAAATTAATGTATATTGACAATTATTCGGGCCAATGATATCTTTATTTTAAGTTGTGAAATTAAATTTTACTATGTGAAATTATATTGAGAAGATTTAGTGTTTTTCAATATTTTTTTACTCTTCAATATGAATATATTAATTAAATATATATAAATAAAATTTTGAAAGGAGCAATAAAAATGAAAGTATCAGAAGCAATTATAAAAATCTTTGAATTAGAAGGAATAACAGATGCATTTGGAATACCTGGAGCAAGCATAAACGGTATTTATAATTATTTAGCGAAATCTAACATTAAACATTATACTCATCGTCATGAAGAATGTTGTATTCATGCTGCAGGCGGTTATTACCGAGCAAGCGGAAGGATGGCAGTGTCGCTATGTACGTCTGGACCAGGTGCTACAAATTTTGTTACAGGTATTTATACTTGTAACATTGACTCAATTCCACTTATTGCAGTAACAGGTCAAGCAGTTCGCTCACAGCTTAATAATGATGCATTCCAATGTGTTGATATAGCTAAAATATGTGAGCCTGTTGCAAAGAAAACATATTGTATAACAGATGAACATAAAACAGTTGATATTTTAAGAGAAGCATTTCGTATAACAAGAGAAGGAAAACCAGGTCCTGTTGTTATTGACCTTCCTCTTGATGTACAGAATTCTGAAATTAATTTTGACCCAGAATCATATGTTTCTGCTTCATTTGAAGTGCCAGCTCCACAAAATGAAGACATAAAAAAAGTTATTGAGATGATTAAGATTTCTAAAAAACCAATTATGCTTATGGGTGGAGGTGTAATACTTTCGAATGCAGTGAATGAGTTCATTAAACTTGCCGAAAAACTAAACACACCTGTTATTACTACATATATGGCAAAGGGTTGTATTCCGATTAACCATCCGCTTAATGCTGGTCATTGTGGTATACAGGTAGGTCAACCAATAGGAAACAAGGTTTTTCTCGAATCAGATTTAGTATTAGGCATAGGATGTCGCTTTACAGACCGTCATACTGGCGATATAAATGTTTATAGGGGAAACAGAAAGTTTATACATGTAAATATTGAACCATCTGAAATCAATAAAATTTTTAAATCTGATTTAGGAATAGTATCAGATGCAAAAAAAGCTATAGTAGCCTTGCTTGAAGAATTAAATGATATTGATGCAAGAAGCAATTGGGATATAACAGAGCGTATTCCAAATTTGAGAAAGGAACTTGCACGTAAGACAGATTATAACTCAAATCCGATTAATCCTCATAGAGCATTTGCAGAGCTAAATAAATATTTCGAAGATAAAGAAGCTATTTTTACTACTGGATGTGGTATTACTCAAATATGGTCTGGACAACTACAGGAAATAAATTTACCGCGTCATTATTTACCATCTGGAGGAGCAGGTACACTTGGATATGACCTACCAGCAGCATTTGGTGCAGGAATCGCAACAGATAAACAAACTGTTGCTGTCATGGGGGATTTCGGATTCTCTTTTCATTTAGGAGAGCTTGCAGTATGTGCAAAAAACAAAGTGCCGGTTATTGTTTTTATAATAAATAATGCATATCTTGGATTAATTCGTCAGAACCAAAAATATGCATATGGCTATGAATATGCCGTAGAAATGTCTGAAAATCAAGAATGGATCGATTATGTCAAAGTAGCTGAGGGACTCGGATGTTATGGTGAAAGAGTTTTTAGTCCAAATGAAATATGTGCAGCACTTAATCGAGCTCAAAACAGCGGAAAACCATCCGTTATTGATGTAATCTGTGATCCTAATATTGACTGCTCCATGGGAAATTCATTAGCAAATGTTAAAGAGTTTATATATTAAATTTTTATGTGTTTTCACGGGTTGCAGCGTTTCGCAAACGCCTAAAATATAAATTAATCTAAAAGGGGAATGCCATCATGAATAACTATAACGCAGTATTAGCAAGAAATACGGAAAAGGCTCCAAAAAGTATCGGTCCATATTCACAAACTGTAGCTTTCTCTCATTACAATAATCTATCAGCTCAATTACCAATCGATCCAAAATCCGGCAAATTGGTAGCAGGTGGTGTAAAAGAGCAGACTGAACAGTGCTTTAAAAATATCAAATCAATTGTAGAAAGCATTGACCATGTTATGAGCGATGTTGTTAGAATCACTGTATTCGTTAAGAATATCAAAGATATGGACGCAGTAGACGAAGTTTATAAAACATTCTTCCAAACCTATGTTCCTACAAGGACTACAGTAGCTGTTGCAGCGTTACCTATGGACGCTTTGGTACAAATTGAAGCACTTATTTCAAATGGCGAAGGTACAATTCCAAACGCGCCACAATCAGGCGACCTCATAAAGCTAACTAATAACACAGCAAATGCGCCAATATGTCCTCTATCTACACAAACTGTGTCTTTCTCGCATTACAATAATATTTCAGCTCAATTACCTATTGATCCAAAATCCGGCAGATTGGTAGCTGGCAGCGTTAAAGAGCAGGCTGGACAATGCTTAAAAAATATCAAGGCAATTTTAGAAAGTATCGATGTTCCTTTTGACGATATTGTTAAAATTAATATCTTCCTTAAAAACCTGTCAGATATTGAAGCTGTAAACGAAGTTTATACAACATTTTTCCCAGACTCGGCTATCGCCAGAGCTGCAGCCTATTTCCCTGCGCGTACAACAGTTGCAGTTTCAGCTTTACCTATGGATGCTTTAGTACAAATTGAAGCAGTGGTGTCACACGGAGATGGTACACCTACACAAGCTGTTGAAGACAGGCATGGACTTATTATAGAAGCAAACAACACTGAAAATGCACCAAAAAATTCTTTATCTACACATACTGTAGCTTTTTCTCATTACAATCACATTTCAGCTCAATTACCTATAAATCCAAGAACAGGTGAAATGGTAGCTGGCGGTATAAAAGAGCAGGCTGGACAGTGCTTAAAAAATATCAAGGCAATTGTAGAAAGTATCGAACACGCTATGGAAGATGTGGTTAAAGTAAATATATTCCTTAAAAATATCGCAGATATTGAAGCTGTAGACGAAGTTTACGCAACATTCTTCCCAGGTGGTGTTCCTGCGAGAAGAACAGTTGGGGTATCAGCTTTACTTGAAGATGCTTTAATCCAAATTGATGCAGTTGTAGCAAATGAAGAAGGAACACCTCCAAGAGCATAACAATATTTCTTGTAAAGGTTGCGGCGTTTCGTAAACGCCGCCTAAATTATTTGATTAAAAGAAAGGAAAATAATATGAAAGATTCTATTCACAAATATTTTCAAGTTGGCACTATTCAATGGATGAGCCATCCACCAGTAAAATATCCACTTCTTGAATCAATTAAAACTTTAGTATGTGATGATTTTTTTGATGCTATAGAAATTACTAAGATTGCAGATGATGAAACTCGAAAAAAAGCAAAAAAAATGCTTGATGAAAGTCATATAAAGGTATGTTATGGAGCACAGCCAAGATTATTAGGGCCTGGACTTAATCCTAATGATATTGATGAGGAAGGTCGAAAAAAAGCCGTTGCCACATTAATTGAGGCAGTGGATGAAGCTGAATATCTTGGTGCAAAAGGAATAGCTTTCCTTGCAGGTAAATGGCAAATAGAAACAAAAGACCAAGCATATGAGCAATTACTTAAAACTACTCGTGAAATTTGTGATTATGCCGCTAAAAAAGACATGATGGTAGAATTAGAAGTATTTGATTATGATATGGATAAAAGCTCACTAATAGGCCCAGCAACATATGCATCAAAATTTGCAGCAGATATGAACATGACCCATAAAAACTTTGGACTTTTAGCTGATTTGTCGCACTTTCCGACTACTTATGAGACATCAGAATTTGTTATACGCACACTTAAGCCATATATTACACACTTTCATATTGGAAATGCAGTTGTTAAAAAAGGGTTTCCAGCTTACGGTGATAAGCACCCACGTTTTGGATTTCCAAATAGTGCAAATGATGTTCAGGAATTGGTAGATTTTTTCAATATACTTAAATCAGAAGGTTTTTTCAGAGCAGATAGTCCCTATGTATTATCTTTTGAGGTAACACCTTTTGGAGATGAAGATAGGGATATAATCATAGCAAATACAAAGCGAGTTATAAATAGAGCTTGGGCATTAGTTGAAGACTAAAAGCTAAAATGATATAATCAATTACATACAATTAATAAAAATTATCTTTTCCAAGGAGGAACAAATATGAAAATTGTTGTTTTAGATGGATATACATTAAATCCAGGTGATTTAAGTTGGGAAGAACTTGAAAAATTTGGAGAATTTATCGTTTATGACCGCACACCATCGGACAATATTGTTGAACGTATAGGTGATGCTGATGCTGTTTTAACAAATAAAGTTCCAATTACAAAAGAAACACTTGATTCATGCAAAAACATTAAATATATTGGCGTTCTTGCAACTGGATACAATGTTGTTGATATTGAAGCAGCAAAAGAAAAAGGTATTCCTGTATGCAATGTTCCAACATATGGTACAGATGCAGTTGGTCAATTTGCTATTGCTCTGTTGCTTGAGATTTGCCATCATATTGGCCACCATTCTAAAGCAGTATATGAAGGGCGTTGGGAGCATAATGATGACTGGTGTTTCTGGGATCATAAGCTAATTGAACTTTCAGGTAAAACAATGGGTATAATAGGATTCGGACGTATTGGTAAAGCGACAGGTGCAATAGCAAAATCACTTGGTATGAAAGTTATAGCTTTAGATAATCATCCAGATGACGAGGGAAGATTTATTGCTGAATATGTAACCTTAGATGAGTTGCTTAAAAATTCTGATGTTATATGTTTACATTGCCCGCTGTTACCATCAACTCATGGAATAATCAACAAGGATACTATTGCTAAAATGAAGGATGGAGTGATTATCATAAATAATTCTCGCGGTCCTTTAATAATTGAGCAAGATTTAGCTGATGCACTAAATTCAGATAAGGTCTATGCGGCAGGAGTTGATGTTGTTTCAACAGAACCAATTAAAGGTGATAACCCCCTACTAAATGCTAAGAATTGTATTATCACTCCTCATATATCTTGGGCACCTAAAGAAAGTCGCCAGCGTTTAATGGATATTGTTGTTGATAACTTTAATGCTTTTATGAATAACGAACCAATTAACGTAGTAAATAAATAAAAAATCTCAAGCATCAATTCAATTTCTTGATGCTTGAGATTTTATTACGAATACAACACGGTTTACTGAATCCAACAGCTATCTATTTTTAAGGTTGGATTTGATCTTATTTCAAACAATATGTTAGGAGGTATTAGTAAAAATTTATGAAAAAAGTAGTTTTAATACCTGATTCATTTAAAGGTACATTAAGTTCATTACAAATATGCAAAATAATGGAAAATAAAATCAACGAACATTTTCCTGATTGTAAAGTCATTTCAATACCTGTAGCTGATGGAGGAGAAGGAAGCGTGGATTGCTTTACTGCTGCATTAGGAGGAGAAAGGATTAATGTTACTGTTAAAAATCCATATTTTGAAGATATGAAATCATATTATGGGATAATAGATAATGGAAGTACCGCAATAATAGAAATGGCAGCTTGTGCTGGTCTCCCGCTTGTTGAAAACAGAAAGGACCCTATGAATACTACTACTTACGGTGTAGGGCAACTTATTTTAGATGCTGCAAAAAGAGGAGTAAAAAAAATAATTGTAGGAATAGGAGGAAGCTGTACAAATGACGGAGGTTGCGGTGCTGCAGCAGCTATTGGAATAAACTTTTTTAATGAAAATGGTGATAATTTTATTCCAACTGGAGGAACAACAAATGAGATTAAATGTATTGATGTATCTAATAAATCAAAATTATTAAACGGAATAGAAATAATCACAATGTGTGATGTTGACAATCCTATGTACGGACCAACAGGAGCAGCTCAAATATTCGGAACACAGAAGGGTGCAAATTCAGAAGAAATATCTATTCTTGATAAAGGTATAAAACATTTGTCGGAAATTATAAAAAAAGACTTAACCCAAGATTTAAGCGAAATACCTGGAACTGGTGCGGCTGGGGCTATGGGAGCAGGAATGATAGCTTTTTTCAATTCAAAACTGAAGATGGGAATAGAAGTTATATTAGATATAGTCAATTTCGACTCTATTATTTCAGATGCAGATATGATATTTACTGGAGAAGGAAAACTTGACCAGCAAAGTTTAAGAGGCAAGGTTGTAATTGGGGTAGCTAAAAGAGCTAAAAAACAAAATGTCCCCGTCATAGTTATTACAGGTGGAGTAGATGATGACATAAATAAGTCATACGATTTGGGTGTAACTTCAATATTTTCAATAAACAAATTACCAGAAGCTTTTGAAATTAGCCGTTTTAAAAGTGTTGAAAATATTACATTTACTTTAGATAATATATTACGACTTATAAGTGTAAAATATAATATTAAATAGCTTAATCAAAACTTATCTGTACATTTGCAGTGAAGTACACTTAAAAATTTAAACATTATATTTTATATGCCAGTGTAACTATACACTGGCATATATTAATTCTTTTGTTTATAAATTTCTAAGTTAATATTAAATATTGTTTCTCAATACATGTGCATTAATTAAAATTTCTTTTAGTTTAAACTTTTCATCATCTTTAAGCTGTAAAAGTGGTTTTCTTACTAAGCCACCTTCAAATCCTAATAAATCACATGCATATTTTAAACCTGCTATTCCAAATGCTCCTGTTACAGCAGAATTTACTTGAAAAACTCTTTCATATATTTCTCTTGCAGTATCAAAATTTCCTAATTCAAATTCCTTTTGAATATCTACGCATTCTCCTGGGCAACAGTTAGCCAATGCCATTACAGACCCTTCAACTCCTAATGTAAGCGCAGGGTACCATGCTGATGCTGTTCCTACCATCAAATTGAATTCGTTCATATCTATAACTCTCTTAAAATCAACTAGTTGTGGAATACTTCCAGAACTATCCTTCATGCCTATAATATTAGGGTGTTTAGAAAGAACAGATACAGCCTTTTGAGATATGTTAATATGAGTAAACTTTGTAACATTATAAATTAGTACTGGAATTTTTACGGCATTTGCCACATCCGTATAATAATTAATTAAAGCTTCATCATTCATTTTCCCACAATAGTAAAACGGAGTTATAATTAAAGCACAATCAGCACCTAAATCAGCCGCTTTATTTGATAGTTCAATAGTTGCATTAGTTGATTCCATCCCAGTACCAACCATTACAATTTTACCTTTTTTTCTATGTTTTACAGTTAACTCAATTAATTTTAGTTTTTCTTCTTCAGTTAAATATACAGTTTCACTGTTAGAACCAAGAACCAAATATCCAGCCAAATCATATTCATTCCATTTTTTCATGTTTTTTTCATGCTTTTCGTAATCAACCTCATCATTTTCACTAAATGGAGTTATCATAGGAGGTATAACTCCTTTAATTTTAAGATATGCCATTTTATTCCCCCTTTAAATTATAATATAATTTTTATTTAGTTAATATTTAATTTTTAATATTATACTCATTAAATAAACTAAATAAAAATTTAATAATCTCCATGATAAACTAATTTATGTTTGTTAAAATCTAAATATACTTTAATCCATTAATAAATCATACGCTTAATAGTATATTTTTAGAAATACGACAACACCATCGCTAAAGTAATTTTCCAACCACTTTCTAAACTATCTATTTCAATCCATTCGCCTCTTGTGTGGGCTGCACCTCCTCTTACTGTACCAATTGTATTTGCTGGTATTCCAATAGAAAGAGGTATATTTGAGTCCGTAGATGATGCACTTAAATCTACTGCTCCATTATAATATAATTCTATAATTTCTTTACTTTTCTTTGTAAGATTATATAATTGTTCTTCATTTACATATCCACTACAAGGTCTTATACCCATTTCTTCTACATCTACATTTATTCCCATTTTGCGGTAATCTTCTATTGTTGAAATAAAAAATTCTTCCATTTGTTTTAAACAATCTTTATCTAAGGAACGGAATTCATATAGCATGGATGCTTCTTCAGCTATAGTGTTTACAGTTGATCCACCACATATTGTTCCCACATTATAAGTTGTTTTTGCTTTAGTAGGTAGCTTAACTGTATACAATGTTTGAATTAAGGAACTTAAATAATATATTGCATTTTTATTTCCAAAATCTTTGTATGAATGACCTCCTTCTGTTTTTACTGTTACTTTATATCGCTGTGAACCTACTGCTTTATTTGTTATATGTCCCATATATCCGTCAAATGCAATAAATTCTTTTATTTTATTTTTATAAGTTTCTATTATTTTTTTGCTTCCTTTTAAATTTCCAAGACCTTCTTCACAGGAATCCATAACAAAAATAATTCCATAATTTGGTTTTAAATTGTTTTGTGTAACATATTTTGCACTCAAAAGCAAATTAACTAAATTGGCAGTATCATCTCCTATTCCAGGTGCATAAGCACGTCCATCTTTTATATATAAAGAAAGTTCTTCTTCATCATCAAACACTATATCCATATGTGCCATAAATACTATTATTTCTTCTGCATTTTCACAGTTATATAAATACACAACATTTTTAGCTTCGTCAATATAAACATTTTTAGCTTCATTTTCTTCTAACCAATTTTTACAAAATTCTGCTCTTTTAGTTTCTTTGTTTGAAGGGGCTGGAATTTTAGCAAGTTCTATTAAAAGTTGTAGCTGTTCTTCTTTATTATTTTCAATATATTTTATAGCATTCTCTTTCAATTTATATTTCATTATGATTCCTCCTTAAATATATCTTATTTTTATTTAAATTTTATAATTCAAACCAATCATTTAATAGTTCGATTTCTTTAAACCCTCTTTTTTTATACATTTCATATGCTACTTTATTTTTAGTTATTACGGTTAAGCAAATATCATTTACTTCTTTTAAATTCAAAAAATAAATAGCTGTTTCTAAGAGTTTCTTACCATAGCCCTTTCCTTGCATAATCTTTACTAATCCTAAATCAAATTCCCCTACACCATTTTCTATATGAAATTGAACAAAGCCTATATTCACATCATTTAATTTTGCTATGAAATAATAATTATTTTCGTCAGTTTCATTTATATATTTATTTACTTTATATTTTGTCAAAGTTCCACCATTAGGAACATCATAAAACGCATCATTATTAATTTTTATATATTCATTTTTATTTTCATCTGTCAGCTTTTCTAATTTAAAAGGTGATAATTTTATTTCTCTATCTTGTAATATCATTTTTACAGCTGAATATTGCTTTTGTAAATTTAATGTATTAATTATTTCGATATTTTTTGTACCTAAATAAATCTTAAAAGCACCATAGCTATTTGCTAATTTTATAGCTTCATTTTTTAATTCTAATATAGCTTCTTTATTATATTTGAAATTTTCATCTATTTCAAATTTTACTATATATGCAACATTCTTTAAACTGCATTCTAATAAAACAACTGATAATTTACCTATTATATTTTTTCTTTAATGTTAATTAAAATTCCTTTTCCATAATCAAATTCTTCTTCTTTATATTCTTTTTCTATATTTTCTAATGTTAATTCATTATTATTTTTATTTAAAAATTCAATAAGTACTTGCTTTTCATTTTTATTTAATTCTATATAACTTTTAATCATATATTCCTCACAAGTTAAAGTAAATTGATCTTAGATAATATTTTCTTGTATATATAAACCATATGGGGTTCATTAGAATAGATATCAATTTCATTTATTGGTATCCATCTAACACCGCTATTTTCATCAGGTTTAATAAAAAGTTCTTCATTTTCATTTGCTTCAAATAAATAAGCAATTGAAATATGAAGATGTGGAGCAACATATTTTCCTTTTCTTTCATGACCTATAACAGATAATAAATCTAATGAGATTATATTATTACATATTAAATTTAAATTTTTCAAACCTGTTTCTTCCTTAATCTCATTTATAGCAACAAGTAGTAAATTTTCTTCACCATCAGCATGACCGCCGGACCATGACCATGCATTAAAAATATTATGATGAATCATTAAAATTTTATTTTTATTTTTATTTAACACTACACCTGAACTTGTTGTATGTATTATTTCATTTTCTCTTGTTAAAATATCATTAAACAAATCAATACATTTTAATGAAATTTCCTTATCTTTTCTTTCTTGTTCGCAGCAAGGATTAAAATTTTTTATGGAATCAATTAAACTCATATATCTATTGCTCACTTTCAAATTTTTATATGTTTTTTAATATAATTAATTATACTCCCAAGATTTACTATTTTCAATTAGCAATATGTATGGATGTAATTGAATTTTTATTAAATATATTAATATTTATTAACTTTATTATTGATAATCTAATATAATTGTAATAGACTTATTATATAAGAGAGGAGTGAGATTTATTTTAAAATATTTTCAAGGATGCTTTTATGAGTACAAGGATCTACCTAAATCAATTTATTTTATAGTTTTGTCCCGATTAATAAATTCAGTAGGAGCATTTGTGGGTCCATTGCTTACTCTTTTGTTAACTGATAAAATAGGACTTACAACTGCCCAAGCTGGAACTTTTGTTACTATTTCAATTTGCATGTTTATACCTTCATCCATGATAGGAGGATTTTTATCAGATCGTTTCAATAGAAAAAATACATTATGTTTTCTTACATTATTGCAATCATTATGTTATTTAATTTGTGGTTTCATAGAAATGTCAATGGCAGTTCCTATTTTGCTACTTGCTGCTTCATTTTTTTCAAATGCTGCTCAACCTTCGAGCAGTGCTATGGCGTCTGATTTAACCGATAAAAACAACAGGCAAAGTGCATTCTCACTTATATATCTTGGCAATAACTTGGGTTTTTCAATTGGTCCTTTAATTGCAGGATTTTTATACAAAAATTATCTATCATTTCTTTTTATCGGAGATGCTTTAACTACAATAATTTCAATATTTATTATATTTTTTAATGTTCCCGAAACAAAGCCTGTATTTGATATTGAAAATGAAATTTTAAATGACGATTTTGAACGTGCAGAAGAAGGTTCTGTATTTAAAGTTTTATTAAGAAGATCTCAAGTCCTTATTTTCGGAATTATATCTATGCTTTTATCTTTTTCATATTCACAAGTTCATTTTACATTACCTCTATATTCAAAAGCTTTGTTTGGTATAGAAAAAGGCGCTCAAATTTTTGGAATGCTTATGAGTACTAATGGAATTGTGGTAGTTTTATTAACTATATTTATAATAGGAAAAACCAAAAAATATTATGCAACTTTTAATGTAGCCTTATCTGCTATTTTCTGGGCAATAGGTCTTGGTATGCTTTATTTCGTTTCATCTTTTCCATTATTAATAATATCAACAGTTCTTTGGACAATTGGAGAAATACTTCATGCAACTAATATTGGCGTTTACATAGCTGATAATTCTCCTAAATCCCACAGGGCAAGATTTAATTCATTATACGGAATCATATCAGGTGCAGGTCAAGCCATGGGTCCTACTATAATGGGAGCATATATTTTAAACAATCCAATTAAAAATGTTTGGTTATTTACATTTTTAATAGCTTTTATATGTGGTATTATAATGTATTGTTTTTATTCATATGAACACTCAAAATTACATAATATGAATTAATATATTTAAAACTTTAAATACACATAGTTAGTAATACATTTTATATCAACTAATACTTTTAATTACAGGAATATTTTACTTGTAAAAATATTCCTGTATCGTATAATTATATTATACGTGTTTTGTTAAAATAATAATTATTTTGGAGGTTTTTATGGGAAGGGCGCATGAAGTTGATTATCAAGTTTTTGGAGACGATATTCAATTCGTTGAAATTGGATTAGATTACGGTGAAACAATAGTTGCTGAGCCAGGTGCAATGATGTATATGGACTCCAATATTGAAATGGATACTGTTTTTGGAGATGGCAACAATCAAAATGCAGGAAAAGGTTTAAAAGGTATTTTAGCTACTGCTGGCAAAAGAGTATTAACAGGAGAAAATTTATATTCGACTACATTTACTAATAGAGCAAATGATAAAAAAGTAATTGCTTTTGCTGCTCCTTATCCAGGTAAAATCATACCAATAAATTTATTAGAATATGGTGGACAAATAATTTGCCAGAGAGATTCATATTTATGTTCAGCAAAAGGTATATCAATTAATATAGCATTTCAAAAGAAAATAGGTGTTGGTTTCTTTGGAGGTGAAGGCTTCATAATGCAAAGATTATCTGGGGATGGATTAGCATTTTTACATGCTGGTGGAACAATTATTAAAAAAGAACTTAATCCTAATGAAATACTAAAAATTGATACAGGGTGTTTAGTGGCATTAACAGGTCAAGTTAACTATGATGTTCAATTCACAGGCAATGTAAAAAGTGCTATATTTGGTGGTGAAGGTTTATTTTTAGCTACTTTAAGAGGTCCAGGAACTGTATGGCTTCAATCTCTACCTTTTAGCAGAATGGCGGACAGAATTTTCGAAGCTGGAAGAAGAAATGGAAATGATTCTTCAAAAGGTGAAGGAAGCCTCTTGGGCAATATTGGATTAGGAAATATTTTTGGTAACGATTAAATATAAAAAAACAACCCCCCCAACACAGTTGGAGGGTTTGTTTTTAACCATCTCCTAAAATCCATACAATTAAATATAACGATCATTTAAAGTAACCTGTCTTTCCTTTAATTATAACTTTTAATTAGCAATACAATTACGAAAATCCTTATAATATTTTATTTCATTACCAAGATTTTCACCTATTAAAACAACTACACTTTTCCTATCATCGTCATTTTGCCAATACTGGTCTGCTTTTGAATTAAAAGTTTTACTATATGATTCAAACTCATAAATATAATCACAATAAATAAAATTGAAAACACCTTTACTGCTCAATACTTTAATATCATCCGAAACAAAAAGATCATGAATCCAAGCATCCACTTTTTCTTTATCCAAAGGTCTGCTTTCACTTAATACCACAGTTCTTAAATTTTTGTTTAACATAGCATCATCCCCTTATAATTTAATTATCTTTGTATATTATATGCATAACAAAAGTTTTATTTCAACAAATTTAACATGTTTATTTTACATAGTAGATATTGACTAAACATTAACAATTCAGCCTATAACGTTATTTTTTTATCATTAATTAATTTTAGATGTTTTTTATATTTTATTAAACAAATTCATAATTATTAGTCTGAATTCTATATTAAAATTCATAAAAAAATATTTAAATTAATATTTCTTTAACAAGAATTCTTCCCCTTCACCCCTTATTTTTTATATTATATGAAAGTAGTACTTCCCTATAATATAAAAAAAACGATTTAAAATTTCTTTTAAATCATTCTGATTACTGAAAAACTATAATTTTTAACGCAGTGAAGAATATAAAGTTATTGAAATAACAACATCCTTCGCGATCGCTCAGTATGACAAAAATAATAATTTATTCAAGCTTCATGAACAGTTAAATATTATTAATTAATAATTTTTTAAACATATAAACTTTTAATTAAATTAATAGCATCTTCAGTACTTAAAGGCATACCAAAATAATATCCCTGCCCAATTTGACAATTTATATTTTTCAAATAATTTAACTGTTCGGTTGTTTCAATACCTTCTGCAATAACTATAAAATTCAAATCTTTAGCTAAATTTAAAACATTTTTCACAATGGCTGTATTAACAACATCATTGGGTATGGAGTTAATATAGCTTCTATCCATTTTAATTATATCAATAGGAAGATCCTTTAAATATGTAATTGATGAATACCCTGTACCAAAATCATCCAATGCGATTTTAACACCTTTACTTTTTAAAATGTTAAGCCTCTCAACTGCTAACTCCAAGTTAGATAATACTGCAGTTTCAGTAATTTCAATAACTATGTTAGAATAATCAACATCATAAGAAGAAAATATTTTTTCTAAATTACTAAATTGAAAATCACTTATTAGTGTTTTACTTGATATATTAATTGACAATTTAATATTATTAAACCCTTCTTCTTCCAGTTTCATCTTCTGAGCAAGTGCAAGATTAATAATTTGTTGTTCTAAAATATAAATTTGACCTGTTTCTTCTGCTAAATAAATAAATTTTTCGGGATAAATAATTCCTTCTAAAGGATGGATCCACCTAACTAATATTTCCATTCCAACTGTTTTACCTGTACTTATTTCATATTGGTTTTGGCAATAAATTGTAAATTCATTATTTTCTAATCCTTTTTGTAACTTATTAACCATATTTATATGATTTCTGGTATTTTCCTCAAAACTTTCTTCATATAATATAACTTTATTTTTACCTTCATTTTTAGCTACATACATGGCAATATCAGAATTTTTAAGCAATGTTGTTATATCACTACCTTGGTCAGGAAATATTGCTGCGCCTATGCTTATGGTAATAAAAAATTGGTGATCATGAGAATCCCAAGTAACACTAATATTTTCTTTAATTTTATTTAAATTTTCCATCAGTGATTCTTCCGAATCTACATTATTTAGTAAAATTGCAAATTCATCTCCACCAAGCCTTGCTACTACATCCGAGTCATCAACTTCATCTAATAAAGCATTTGATATATGTATCAAAAATTCATTACCAACATGGTGACCTAATGTATCATTGATGTATTTAAAATTATCTATATCAAGATATGCCATGGCAAATTTGCTTTTACCTAAATTATTATCTATTAAATCCTTAACCTCATTAATGAACATTGCCCTGTTTGGAAGATTTGTTAATGAATCATAAAATGCCATATGTTTTAACTTTTCTTCATAAAGATTAAGTTCTTCATTTGCTCTAATTTCATTCTTAGAAAAATTTGAAATGCGATTATCCCTATAATTAATTAAATAGTAAAATAAAATCATAGTCAAAAAAACAAATGCCCAACCTTTATAAGTCTGAAAATTTTTATATGCATCCAAATTATCAAATAATATTTCTATAATATTGTCTGACAGCATTATCCACAACACACCAAAAACACCATATTTAACTACTATAATTAGAGCTTCATTTCTGTTATTTAATTTTTTATTTTCATATATTAATTTTTTGTTTTTTAAATTCATTATACTCCACCTTAATGCTGTATTTATAAGCTAATAAATAATTAATTAATATTTACCCCCATATATATTTCTTAAACATAAATTGATTTCTTATAAATCAGTAGATTTAAAATATTATAATATATGCTTAAAGAAAATATAGAATTTTTTATATTTCTTGTTTAAAAGTATTATTCATGGGTATATATATAGTACAACATAGTTCTACTAAATATATTGATTATTTCATTTATAAATTCTAATGATATGTTAGTTCCACCTAACGCCTCACCACTATGTAGTGATAAATAATTAGAGGTAATCCAAGCCATATGGATTTAAAATAAAAGGCAGAACAATAAGGAATTAACGAAATTATTAGAAAAATTACAAAAAAGAGATAATCGAAAAAATTAAGAGAATATGTTATAGCAGATGCTAAAGAAAGAGGTGATTCCACCATAACAGAAATTGAAAATGAATATAAATAGCACTCAACTTTGTAAGGATGTTTAAGTTGGGTGCTATTTATTTTGTACTTTATACTACATTAAATTTAAATTTTAAATTTTAATATTAATATTTGTAAATTTTGTGCTAAAGTAGTTAAACCCTCACTTGTAGCAGAAATTTCTTCAGCAGAAGCAGCCTGCTCTTCTATTGAAGCAGTTGCCTGTTGAGTAGCAGCAGAATTTTCTTCAGCAATTGCAGAAAGATTTTCCATACTACTAAGTATTTTATCTTTCATATTATCCATTTGTTCCCCAGAAATATTTAAATGATTAACAGTATCTTCAGCTTCCTGCATAGCAGTTGCGATAAGTTGATATTTATCTTTACTTTTAATTACACTTTTTGTTTGTTCTTCAGTTATTACTGATACTCTTTTTATAGTTTTAACAGCATTTTGAGCATTTTGTTGTAGCTCGCCAACTATAGCATCAATTTCTTTTGTTGATGATGATGACTGTAGTGCTAAGTTTTTTATTTCTGCAGCAACTACTGCAAATCCCTTTCCAGCATTTCCAGCTCTTGCTGCTTCTATAGCTGCATTTAAAGCTAACAAATTAGTTTGTTGCGCGATTGATGATATTACATTGCTTGCTTGACCTATTTTTATAGAACTATCATTAGTTTGCACAATAACATCATTAATTTCTTTATTTGCTTCATTACTTTCTTCAGTTATTTTATATAAATTTGTTATTTCATCCAACCCTTCAAGCACAACATCATTCACCTTATTAGTTTGAACATTTAAGTTTTTCACATATACTTGATCTCTTTCTATTATTCTGCCTAATTCATTTGCATTAACTGATCCTTCCTGAGTGCTTTGTGCCTGGTCAAATGCACCTTTTGCTATTTCTTCAATTGTTTGAGATATTTCCACAGCAACAGATGCAGATTGTTGAGAAGCTGAAGACATTTCTTCTGATGCACTAAGAACCTGTGATGAAGTATTTGTGATTTCTGTAATAATTTCTTTAAGACTATCTATAATAATTTGCAATGCAGATGAAAGTTCTCCTATTTCATCCTTTCTTTTTTTATATTTATCAGAAATTTCTACGGTTAAATCTAAATCAGCAATTTTTTTAATATATTGAATTGATTTTACTATTGGATTTGCGATAGAACTGCCTATTAAATATACAAATACAATACTGATTGCTAAAACTGCAAGAAGAACTTTTAATATAATGCTTTGTAATTCTGGTATTGATGATAAAACTTCTTCTTGATTAGCTGTAATAATAAAAATCCAATTGCTACCTTCTATTGGTGCATAACCTGCATATAAATTGTTACCCTCAAATGTATAATCGCTTACACCTGTTTTTTCTCCTATTACCTTTTCAAATAAAGTTGCTAATGAAGTTAAACTTTCCTCATTCTTTACGCCTAAAATTGGATTAAATTGATTCATTACCTTTTCTCTGTCCGGGTGAGCTACCACTGTTCCGCTGTTGTTTATTATATATCCATATCCACTTTCTCCAAAACCTGCATCATCTGTAATCAAACTCAAAGCATTACCGTCTCTTCTTCCAACTAATGCTCCTACAACTTTCCCATCTTTTTCGATAGGAGTAGCGTACATTAAGACAACTTGATTTGTTATTTTACTCATTATTAAATCAGAAACATTAGGCTCTCCAGATAATGCTTTTTTTACATATTCTCTGTCACCTAAATTGCTAACTGTTCCACTTGAATAATATGCTTTGCCATCGGGATAAACTACTGCTATGTCTAAAAAATTTGATTTCTCTATTTGCTTTTCTAATATTGGTTTTTGTAATTTCCAATCCATTGAATTAATATTTGGTATTAGCGATATCATGTCCAATGTTCTTTGTTGTGTTTCTATTCTGCTTTCTGTTAACTTAGATGCATCTTTAGCCAATAAAGCAAGTGATAATTCTGCTTCTTGCGTTACAATTAAACCAGCCCTTTGTATTGTTATAATGCCTAAAGTAATTGATGATATTAATATTAAAAATGAGAAATAAATAATTAATTTCGTCTTAATTCCACTGATGTTGAATTTTTTCATTAAAAAATCCCTCCTATTATTTGAATTTGAATTTTAATCTTATTTATTAGCTATTCGACATAATTCGATATAATTTTACAATATACTACTTATATATATCGACAATCTCGCAAAAAAATATAGATATATTTTTCTTTTTAATATCTTTTCTGTTACAATAAAAAAAATCATATATAAATATTGATTTATATATGATCTTTTGTCATTATAAATTTTCTAATTAATTTCCAAACATATTTCACCAAAACAACTAAGTAATTGAAATATTTTATGTATTTTTATATTTATAAGCTTGATATTGCTGCTTCATCATCATTTATTGAAGTTAGTTCACAAATTTTAGACCAAGCATTTTGTGTTTGCAAAAATTGCATATAATGTTTATTAACATTATCATGATATTTCTCAAGCTCATCAGAAATATTCATAAAATCTGACCTTTCAAAATAGTCGCATATTTTAGGAAGTGTAATACCAAGGTTCTCACGCATCTCTTTAATTTTAATATCATAATTTTCTCTTTGAGTAATATATAAAAGAAGTGGTTTATAACGAATCCATCCTATACAGGCTTTATAAAACCTGTCAATGATTGCCTTGGAATCAGCCTTGATATATTTTAATTTTATAGGAAGCACACCGTTCATAAGGTGATTGTATGTGGAAAACCCATCATGAAATGTATAGCAGGGCACTCTCATTACCTTACGTTCACTTAAACATGTGCTTAAGAAAGTATCTTCTCCTCGCGCTCCTGGAGGATTGTAAAACGGCAATACGCGTTTGGGGTCAGTTAGATTGATGCATAGGTTAGCACCAGAAATAAACTTAGTGTGATTTATTTCTTCTGCTTCAACAGATTCATCACTTGTCAGTATTTTTGTATCGGCATATGTAACACCGCCGTCATTCATAAGTTTTTTTATTTTATCCCAATTAATTATGTCGTTACTTATAGATTCTATAAAATAACGAAAATCTGTTTCAGTCATGGTTTGATTAAAGTCAATGTATGGAATAGGCGAAATATATCCACAGTGATAGCCATTTGTTATATCAGAATTTTTTATGTTTTCTAAATGAGTTTTTAAAACATGCTGACCTCCCCATACAGCGTCAGATCGTGTATTAGTAACCGCGATAGGATATTCATCATCATCAAGAAAAATCAGATAATCAATTTCGTTTTTAATTGCTGTGTAAAGCACCGCATTACGTTTTGCAGCATATCCACTTTCAAAAAGCAATTGTGCCTCTTCATTGGTAATTATATCATTGTTTATTAAATGTTTGACTTCCTGCTCAATAAAATCGCTACCTATGAAGTAAGTATCATCAACCAAATCAACCAAATTCTGGTTTATATTTGTATAGTCAGTTTTTTTAGTATTAGAATATTTCAAATCATAAGCGACTATTAAATTTAAGCTTACATCTTCGTTTTCTGTTAAACCACATTCCCTCCAATTATAGATATACGTTTTCAATATTTGTTGAAAACTTTTTCGACCTGTGGCAAAACCAATTCCTACTTTAATCTTTTTTTTGTATTCCTTCAATTTCTCGTCTCCTTTCGTCATTTAAAATACTATAATTTATAAAACTATTAATTATAGTATACCATATTTTTATGGTATATGCAAATTGATGGTTTTAATGGTTTATTTATACCACACAGGAATACCCTCTATACAAAAAAATTCCCTAAGACTTTAGTCAAGAGAATAAAAGAACACATAAATATTTAATTAAAAAATCAGTTATCACTTACAATTTCATTTGTATTTATAAATTATCAGAGGAAAATTTAATTTTTATCAGAGCTCATTTTTTCCTTCAAATTTTTTAGTTTTAATTTCATTAAAAATATTATTTCCTTGATTTTCATTTGTCTGTAAATTTGTATTCATTCCTATAAACTTCTTTAGCTGTGATATTTCGCTCATCAATAAATTGAAATCCTCTTTAGTAATTGGTTTTTTATTTTCGTTTAATTCATATCCCAATTGACCACTAACTTCGATAGTAGCATATTTTACATCTTCTATAGAGGATATACCTGATTGTCTTAATCGCGTTTCAAGCCTATCAACTGACATTCTAAGTTTTCTTAAGTTTTTTGTATTTAATATACCCTTTTCTATAACAATTTGTGCTTTACCAGTAGATATGTTTTCTAAAGTATCAAACTTCATCTCTAAATATTCAGTCATTATCATCAGTAATGTTATTACTAATCCAACAGCTAAGGTACGGAATATATTTTTTCCCGCTATAGGCTGAATCAATAATGAACCAATTCCTATCATTACAACCACTTGAGTAATTGTCATCTGTGATATGGATTTTCTTCCTCCTAATCTTAAAATTATACTCCCCCCATAAAATATAAGTATTGTTTGCCAAATCCAATTTAAATCATCCATTTGATCATCTCCTAATATCAATTATTTATCTATTGCAATAATACTATTTTAACCAATATTAGATTTTCAATTCTTTAAATGCACTCACATATACTTAATACATACACAATGCTTTCCACAATTTTATATATAAATTCCCTCTAACTTCCGTCCAAGGAAAATTAAAGGGATCTACTACAAAAGTTGGGTCTATTTATTTATTTCACCATATTTACATAGACTCATCTGTAAGATTAATATATTTACTACTAAATTCAGACATTATATCTTTTTTACAGATTATTTTATTATTTATACCTTTAAATATTAATTTTGCTAAATTTGTAACTATTATGACTATGGGAATAGCAACAAGCCAATACCATGGATAAGTAAAGTTTTCTAACAATGGTATACCATCTGCATTCAACATAAGCATATAATTTGTATTTAGCAATCTTGACATAGTAAATGCAATAAAAGCAATGTAACAAAACCCTATGAATGGTTTACTAATATCATTCTCTTTACACCAGTAATCAGAAGTAAATATCATGGAAATTGAAATAATCACCATAAGTGCATGGGATGCCATGCTTTGTACAGCCATTATATGCAAACCGGCATAATCATAGAAAACCCATCGTGGATAAATTATCACTGAAATGCCACCAACAAAAGCTAAGATATCTATATACGGAAATAATTTTTTGTTTTCTGACAAAACAATTAATGGTAATAGTAAACAAACTTGATTGCACCAGTCAAAACGTATATTTTTCAAACTAAAACCGTAATAATATGTAATCCAGCATATTCGCAATATTTCAAGTAATAACATAATAATTGATAAATTTTTTAAAGTTTTTTTAGAATAATTTTCATCGCAATGCTTCATTTGAAAATATAGTATGGTCATAATAAATAAAACACATAAAAACGACAAAATAATATGTACTTTAGAAAAAAGCATTGATTCTGGTGCTACATTCTGCGGTTTAATGAATTTTTCATAAAAGATGTTCATGATAATTCTCTCCCTATAACAAAATTTCTTTATATATAGTCAACTCATATTTATATTAGCAATTATTAATTTTATATTATATTTTATTATACTATGGAATTTAAACTATTATAATAAAAATATATTATTTTTTTCTTTCCTTACCTCCCTTCATAGTTTCTCAATGTTGTTACATAATTATACTTTTTCATAAATACTGCTTAATGTTGCACTTTGTTTATTTTAATGATACAATTATTTTCATTAAGAAAAGGCATGTATATTTACTGTATCAAGAATATTATGAGTCTAATTATTAATTAATATTACAATATTTAGGAGGCAATTATGTTTTTCAATTTAAATAAATGAGTGGGGCATATTACTGAGAATGCAATAAAGCAAATCTCAGATGCCTTCGGTCGTAGGCTACAAAATACAGGTATAACGCGTATTCAGTGGATTGCACTTTATTATGTAAAAAACAAAAATAAAATTTCTCAAAGAGAGCTATCTAATCTTATGAATGTCCAGGATTCAAGCGCAGGTAGGCTCATTGACCGCTTAGAGCGTGATGGATTGATAGAAAGAGAACGAAATGATACGGATAGAAGAGTTATATACATAAAACTTTCTCCTATTGGTGATCAACTAATTTCTGATTTAATGCCTTTAGGCATTAAATTCAATGATGATTTAGTGTCTGGAATTGATGAAGAAGAGCTTATAATTTACGAAAGAGTATTGCAAAAGATGATTTCAAATATTACAGAATAAGTATAAAAAAATGCTCACAAAATGAAGTGAGCATTTTTTATATAAAATTTCAAAATATTGTTTGCTATTTAACAAATTGTTTGCTATACTTAATATAAATAGTTGCCATAGCAAACATTGCATGGACAATCAAAATTAAAGGAGAAAAATTATGGCTTATAACGTTAGAGAAATGCTTAATTCATTTGTAGGTGGTCTTGAAAATCTTTCAACCACAAATCCTGAAAACGTAGGTGCTTTTATGGGATTATTAGGTGCTACTTATGAACCTAAAGCACTTGACCTTAAGACAAAAGAATTGATGAGTGTGGCAATCGGTTGCTATAACAGATGTGAATATTGCATTGTATACCATTCTTACAAAGCTTTTGAAGCAGGCGCAACAAAAGAAGAAATAATGGAATCTGCTATGGTTGCAGTAGCCTTTGGTGGTGGACCATCTATGGCATATTCAGTAACTTTGCTTAATGAATGTATTGTAGAGTTTGAAGGTGATTTCAAATAAAAGGGATTTTCCCTTTTTATTTGAAATCGTTTTGGAGGCTTAATAAAATGAAATATGATTTGATTATAGAAAAACTTTCTGGACACGATGCGTCTGGAAAAGTCGGTAAAATAAATAAGAAAGCTGGAGATACTTTAAATCCTGGTGATGTTATATTTACAATTGAATCAGGTAAAGGAACAATTAAATACACATCACAATATAAAGGAATTTTAGCGCAATTATCAATTGCTGAAGGCGATATTATAAAAAAGGGACAGAATATTGGAAATGTAGATGGTGAATTAATTCAAATATCTGGAGCTTCTAAGGCTCAGCCTAAATCCTATTCCTTTGGATTTGCTAAGCCAATCCAAAAAAACTACGAAATAGATGTAGCGATTGTTGGCGGAGGTCCTGGAGGTTATGTTGCTGCCATAAGGTTAGCTCAATACGGAAAAAAAGTACTTATAATTGAAGAAAATAGACTTGGTGGAACATGCCTCAACTATGGCTGTATTCCAACAAAAGCACTTGTAAGCAGTATAGATGCTTTAGAAAAAATAAGACAATCTGAAAGCTTTGGCATAGAAGTAGGAGATGTAAAATTTTCTTTTGAAAAAATAATTCAAAGAAAAAATGATGTAGTAAATACCTTGGTATCTGGAATTGAACATTTGATGAATGTGCATGAAATAGAATATTTAAGCGGCAAGGCCGAAGTTAAAGATTCAGAAACACTCATTGTAAAGAACAAATCAATTGATGCAACTATAAAATTCCAAAAATTAATCATCGCTACGGGATCAAAGACAGCTATTCTCCCTATAGAGGGTGTTGATAGTGAAGACATTCTTACCAGCACAGAGCTGTTGGAATTAAAAGAAATACCTTCATCACTTACAATCATTGGTGGTGGAGTTATCGGTATGGAGTTTGCTTTTATTTATAACGCTTTAGGTACAAAAGTAAATGTAGTTGAATTTTTTCCACAGATTTTAAATAATATGGATTCAGATGTAGCAGATGTAATTAGAACCTCTGCAATTGAAAAAGGAATCAATATATTTGAAGGTGCTAAGGCAGCATCAATTAAAACTGCATTAGATGGAACAAAGATTGTTGAAATTTTTGAAAATAACCAATCTAAATATCTAATCAGTGAAAAAGTAGCCATGGCTGTTGGAAGAAAGGCAAATCTTGAATCTCTTGACTTACAAAAACTTGGAGTTGAGCTTAATGAAAAATGTAATGGTATAATGGTTAACGCTAATATGAGAACAAGTAATTCTAATGTATATGCAATCGGTGATATAACAAATAAAATACAATTAGCTCATATAGCTTCACATCAAGGAATAATAGCTGCAGATAATATAAATGGGATCGAAAATGAAATGTCCTATGATTTAGTCCCAAGTGCAATATTTACTATGCCAGAAATTGGACATATTGGATTGAACCAAAAAGATGCTATTGCTCAAAATCTTGATTATGTAGTAGGAAATTTCCCATTAATGGCAAATGGCAAAGCACAAGCTATGGGAGAAATAGAAGGATTTATTAAACTTATTGCAAACAAAGAAACAAGAAAAATAATAGGTGGAACAATAGTTGGAGCACATGCTACTGACATGCTTAGTACAATTAGCAATATAATAGCTTCAGGAATGACAATAGATAAGGCTTCACACGTGATATACGCACATCCTACTATATCTGAGGCTATACATGAAGCATTACTAAATATAGATAATAGAGGAATACATTTTGCATAAAAAATTTATAGTATATCTCTCTGAATCCTATGATCCTAAATTCAATTTATCAACAGAAGAATGGTTAATGAATTGCAGTGAACCTGATGATGTAATATTGTTTCTGTGGCAAAATGAAAATACCATAGTTATAGGAAGAAACCAGAATCCTTACAAAGAATGTGATGTCAAAAAACTTAAAGAAGATGATGTCTGTCTAATAAGAAGACTATCCGGTGGCGGTGCTGTATACCATGACCTGGGAAACTTAAATTTTACGTTCATAGCATCTGATAAAAATTATAATTTAGAAAACAATATGAAAGTGATTATAGATGCTATTGCCAAGTTTGGAATTGAATGCTACTTTAATGGTAGAAATGATATTCTGTCACAAGAACGAAAATTCTCTGGAAATGCCTTTATTAGTGACAAAGACAGAAATTGTCATCATGGAACTCTGCTCGTAGATGTTAATTTAGAAAAACTATCTCGATACTTAACAGTATCCCCTTTAAAGCTTGAGTCAAAAGGAATTGACTCTGTATTAGCAAGAGTTATAAACCTCAATGAAATATCCCCCAAAATTACCATTGAAAGCTTAAAAACTGAGCTGATAACAAGCTTTAATGAGTTTTACAAAGCAGAAGCTAAAATAGTGATGCTAAATGAGAAAGAAATAGATTTAATAAAGTATCTTGAGAAGTATAATTCATGGGAGTGGAATTATTCAGAAAGCCCTGATTTTTCAATAGTATTAGAAAATAAGTTTAATTGGGGAATCTTTGAAATTCATTTAGAACTTTCTGACGGAAAAATTAAAGATTGTAAAATCTTTACAGATGCTATTGAACTCGAAAACTTCAAAAGTTTAGAAAAATCGCTTATAAATAGTAACCTTAAAAGAAACGACATCATAGATATTATTGGACAATGCATTAAAAATGAAAAAATTAAGCAAGAACTCTTTGACTTCATAAGTGATAAAATCCAAATATACTAAAAAATAAAATTTAAAATAAAAAATATTGAACCTCTGTTAATACAATTCAGCAGAGGTCTTTTAATTTTCTTCTTATCCTTAATCCTCTTTTATTCACATCAACCATTCTTTCAAATTGAATTAGACTCCCTCTTTTTAATATATTCATCATTTCAATTTTCCAAATTTATTTTTTCTGAAGAGAATATATTGTTCTGTTGCCATTAAAAATATAAGATAACATGCATATAACAAAAAAATAAGGCATATATTGAAACCCAAATACCTCTGCTCCTATAAACATTGGAGCAATTAACGTGTTTGTAGCGCTGGCAAACACGCCTGCATATCCCAGTGCTGCAACAAATGATATAGGAAGTCCCATGAGAGAAGCCAATAATACGCCAAGGCTTGCTCCGATTGAAAAAAGAGGCGTAACTTCTCCACCTTGAAAACCGGCAGACAGCGTAACTACTGTAAAAATAGCTTTCAATATAAAATCATAAGAATATATTTTTCCATTAAAGCTCTCAGCTATCAAATTAGTTCCCAATCCTGAATATCTGCCCGTATGTAAAAGTAATGAAAATACACTTATAAGTATGCCTACTAAAAGTACTTTTTTCATTGGATTTTCAAACAATCTTTTAAACAAATCTTTGGTTATTTTAAGCAAATCTGCAAATAGACCTCCTGCTACACCAAAAACAACACCGATAATAGCGAGCTTCACAACCATCATCCAATCAAAGTTCACTTTGTCGACCAAATTAACAGAGAATTTTTCAAGTCCAAGCATATGAGATGTAATACTTGATGCGTAAGAAGCTATAAGGGTAGGGAAAAGGGCCTTGTGTTCTAACACTCCCACAGTTAATACCTCAACTGCAAAAAATACAGCTGCAATTGGAGTCTGGAAAAGTCCAGCAAACCCGGCAGCCATTCCTGCCACCAGCAATATCTTCATGCTGTATTCATTATCGACAATCTTAATTCTGCGTCCGACTCCATTTGCAACTGTAGCACCGATTTGAATTGCTACACCTTCCCGTCCTGCACTTCCCCCAAACAGATGTGTAAGCCATGTACTGACGCTCACAAGAGGAATTAACATTACAGGAATTTCATCTACTTCACCATGACCCGCCTCAAATACTAAAGACATTCCCTTGATACTGTTTTTGCCAAACTTGTCATACAAATAAACAATCGCAACACCTACTATGGGAAGAAAAGGAATAAGCCATGCAGCATGACTTTCCCTTACAGAAGTTACATAAAGCAGAACCTTCCCGAATATTGTATCAAAAATTCCCACTACTATCCCTATTAAAGCAGATATCAATCCAAGAATAATTATATCTTTGTAACGTCTATATAAATTTTCATTTTCCATTTTCATCTCCAATTAACTAATAAATTAAATTACTTTATCTCATTGCTTCTTCAATTTAGATAATATATTTTAGCTTCCGACTCATTTTCTCTTGCACCTTCTAATATCTTTTTTACAATGCTATCAATATTACCATTATGTTTAGCACTTCCAACAAATGCTATTATATTTCTCATGATTAATTCTCCATTCATGCTTAATAAAGCCATTATATTACATTTTAAGTTTAGTATGCAATATAAAAAACTTTGCACTTTGATTTTTTATATTGTCTGTGCAAAGTTTTAGCATGTAATTTTTAGATTATTGCTTAATATTTAATTTTTATATTTGCTATTATAATGTTGCTAAATATTCGCTGAATTTATTTAAGCCATCTTCTAATTTTTTTGAGTCAAATGCATATCCTATACGTACACATCCTTCAAGCTCAAAACATTCACCCGGTGTAAACATAATTCCTGTTTTATTCATAAGTTCTATACAAAATTCTTTAGATGGAATATCAAAATCATAATACAATAATGCAGTTGTTCCTGCTTCTGGTCTTACATAACTAATATGTTTTTCTCCTTGAACCCATTTATCCAATATTTCTCTATTTTTTAGTAAAATATTGCGGTTTCTCGCAAATATGGCCTCTTTGTTTTTAAGTGCAATGCTTGCAAATAAATCATCCAATACACCGCAGCTTATAGTATCATAGTCCCTGCGTTCTCTTGCAGCTGTTAAAACTTCATAAGATCTTGTTGCGATCCATCCCATTCTCAATCCTGCCAATGAAAATACCTTCGACATAGAACATATGCTGATTCCCTTGTCATATAAATCTACAATAGATGGCATATAGCTTCCATCCTCGCTTATGCCTCTGTAAACTTCATCACATAATATATATGCATCTACACTTCTTGCAATTTCTACAATTTCCTCCATAATCCCTGATGGTATCCATGAGCCTGATGGATTATTGGGATTATTGATGGTAATCATCTTAGTGTTTTTATCTACAAGTTTCTTCAATTCAGATAAATCAGGTAAAAAATTATTTTCAGGTCTTAACTGTAGAATTCTTACTTCAGCTCCAATGGACTCAGGAATAGAGTAGTGCTGCTGATATGTGGGCATTACAGAAACCATATTATCCTTAGGTTCTATAATAGTCATTATTGCCATATTATTAGCTCCTACTGCTCCGTGTGTAGGAACAATCTGAGATGGTCCTATTTTTTTGTAAAGACTGCTTATTCCATCCAAAAGTGCAGGTGAGCCGTGTATATGGCTGTATGTCATTCTCATATCTGCAATTCCTGCAAGGAATTCTTCCGGATTCTCTCCTGCCAGTGTCAAAAGTTCACGTAAGCTTAGAGAATCTATACAAGTTTCAGCAAGATTATATACTGCATCATTTTCATATTTATCCATCCATTGCTCTACTTTAAAAGTTTTAATTTTCATGATATTTCCTCCAATTTTATTTAA
>DIVM01000259.1 GCA_002435835.1 Firmicutes bacterium UBA6132 | reverse complement strand
TTTTTATTATCAGAAGATATAAAAGAGACATATTCACCACTATTTGTACCTATATCAGATATAACAACAGGAATATTTGCATTTTTTGCAAGTTCTAAAAGAGTAACAGCTGTTGATGAATTAATTGGTGAAAGAATCAAACCATCTACTCTAGAAGAAATAGCTTTAACTAAATTTTCCAGCTCAATTTTTTTTAGATTATTTGAACTATAAATTTCAATGTCATAACCTAATTTAGAAGCTTTTGCTTTTATTCCTTTCGCCATTATTTGCCAAAATGGAATTTCTAAATCAGATACTATATAAGCGATTTTTTTATTTTGTTCAGCAGAATGTAAAAAAGAAATAATACAAAATAATAAAATAATAATTTTAGAGATAATTGTACTCACGCTATACCTTACATAGTTGTATAATGAAATAATATCGAAATTATATAAAAATATATAAAATACTTGATTTATCTAAATGTCATAATGATTATAAAAATATAAAAAAGTTAAATATTCAATCTATATTTGTATTTCATCAAGCTATATATGCGTATCACTTCTATCTTCTAAACTATCAAAGAGCATTATAATTTTTCATTTGTAGAATTTGGTATGTGATTTGTAGAATTTGGTCTTTAAATCTTTTTCTATTATTTTTATAATTCCCTTACAAAAATAATTTGAAGGATTTAAAATATGGAATTTTCTTATCATAACCCAACAGGAATAGAGTTTGGAAAAGGAAAAATAAAAGAGATTGCTAATCTTATTCCAAAAGATAAAAAAGTATTAGTAGTTTATGGTGGTGGATCAATTAAAAAAAATGGTGCTTATGAGCAAGTTGTTGAAGCATTAAAGGGTCACAAATGGGTAGAATTTGGTGGAGTTGAAGTTAACCCAACAGTTGAAACAATGAATAAAGCGGTTGAACTTGTTAGAAGTGAAGGTGTTGACTTTATTTTAGCAGTTGGTGGAGGTTCTGTTATTGATGGTTCTAAATATCTTGCAGCTGCATCATTATATGATGGAGATGGTTGGGACTTTTTAGATGGAACAGCAGTAGTTGAAAAAGCACTTCCAATCGGAGTTGTTTTAACTTTAGCTGCAACTGGTTCAGAATCAAATAACTTAACAGTTGTTTCAAGAAAAACTACAGATGAAAAAAGAATGTATTTTTCAGATTATTCTTACCCAAAATTTGCAGTTCTAGACCCTTCATTTATGGGAACATTAAGTGATAGACAATTAGGAAATGGTTTAGTTGATGCATTTGTTCATATTTCTGAGCAATATTTAACTAAAACAAATGATTTATTAGTAAATGATGGTTATGCTGAAACTTTATATAAAGGTTTAGTAACACTAGCAAATAAATGGGATGAGAGAAGAACTTTATGGTGGCAAGAAAATTTAATGCATATTTGTAATCAAGCATTAAATTTCCAACTTGCAAACGGTGTTTGTCAAGATTGGTCAACACACATAATTGGTCACGAATTAACAGCATTTTATAACCTTGACCACGCAAGATCATTAGCAGTTGTTCTTCCTCACTTATTAAGAGAAATGATTGAAGAAAAACAAGAAAAATTAGCACAATTTGGTAAAAATGTGTTCGGAATTGAAAATAACAATGAAGCTATTATCAAAAAAATTGAAGAAATATTTGAAAGTGTTGGAGTTCCTACAAAATTAACTGAATATGAAATTGATAATAAAGTTATTGAAAATGTTCATAATGCATTTAAATCTCACGGTTATTTAGAAATTGGTGAAAATGGAACTGTAACTTTAGAAAAAGTTGCAAATATTTTAAATCGTTCTATGGTAGCTTAAAACTTTTTGTTTCACTAAATACTTATAAAGAGGCTTTTGCCTCTTTAGGTGAATACCCAAAATAATTCTTAAAATCTCTACTAAAATGTGAAGGATTATCATATCCTAACTCATTTGCAACATCCACAGCTTTATAATCATATTTTATTAATAAATCTTTTGCTTTTGTTAATCGAATTTTTTTGATGTACTGTAAAGGAGTATGTGATGTAATTATTTTAAAATGATTATGAAATGATGATACACTCATATCACAAATACGTGCTAATGAGTCCATATCTAGGCTTTTATTATAATTATCATGAATATGCTTCAATGCTTTTGCAATTTTAGATTCATTGTTTTCTTCTAAAAACATTTTATGAAGCATTTGAGCATTTTGCCCAATGGCAATTCTATAAAACAGCTCTTTTAAAACACCATCACCTAAAATTATTGATTCTTCTTTTGATTCTAAAATATCCAATAATTTTTCAGTTGTTTGTTCAATTTGAACAGTAACTTTATCTGAAAAAATCCCCATATTATTTGGATTTTGAGTATTGAAATTTTTTTGTTTTACTTCTTCAATAATATCCACCATCATTTCTCTATCAAGTGAAATAATCAAACAAATAAAAGGTTCATCTTTTGTTGCATAAGTTTCACACTCTAAAGGTAGTGTCGTTGGAACAACTAAATAGTTATCACAATCAAAGATAAATCGATTGCTAGCGAGATTTGCAATCTTTTTGCCTTGAAGTACAAGTATTAAACAAACATCATAGATTAAAGGACTTTTTGGTTCATAATTTTTTGTTTTAAATATCTTTACACTTTTTAAATTTGTATCATGAATACCATCTTTAATTGATAATATCTCTCTATTTTCTATAATGCTTTTTTTCATTTTTATCTTTGAATACTAATTTTTTTGCAATTTTAATATAAATCCACTTAAGATATTGATTTTTTTTAGAAATTTTGAATAAGCTTTAACACATTAAAGTTTAGATAGTTGATTAACAAAGAAGTTTTAATACAAATTCAAATTTGATTAA
>DIVM01000330.1 GCA_002435835.1 Firmicutes bacterium UBA6132 | reverse complement strand
AAAAATGCTAATACTGTACTAACTGCTGGGTTCATTCCACCTGTAATCAACTTTGCAAATATAAATGCTCCCATAGGAAATGTTCCTTCAACTGACATATCTGCAAAATTAAGTATTTTAAATGTTATGGATACCCCTATTGCTAATATAGCAAATATAAGTCCTTGTTCTAATGATGTCTGAATTAATGTGTTCATATAATTCCTTCTTTCTTTATAATGATTAATTTTGGAACTAAGCCAAAGTTAAATTCCAAAATTAATCTTTTATTTATTAAATTTTTTACTCTACAAATTCCGCGCCTTCAAATGCTTTGTTATCTTTTGTAAATCCTAATGCTTCAGCTACTTTTGTATTTACTCTTAATTCTAAATTTGGTGATGATTCAACAGGAATTTCTTTTATGTCTACTTTATCAACTAATATTTTTTTAACCATCAATGCTGATTGTCTTCCTATATCGTAGAAACTTATTCCTTCTGACATCATTATTCCTTCATCAACATGTGAACCATCTGCTGATACAGTTATTAATTTATTTTCTTCTGCAAGTTTTGCAACTAATGATATTGATGAAGCAACCATATTGTCAGTTATGATGTATAAACCTTCTGCTTTTTTAGAAATTGTATCAACAGCTTGAGGTATGTCGTTAACAGTTGTGATTCCCACTGTTTCAATTGTTAAACCTAACTCTTTTGCAGCTGCTTCTGCATTTTTAACTTGTACTTCTGAATTTGTTTCACCTATATTGTAAATTATTCCTATTGTTTTTATATCAGATTTTAATTCTTTAAATGATTGAAGATTGTCTTTTACTGGTGCTGCATCATCAACCCCTGTAATATTATTTATTTTGTCCCTTGCTTCAACAAGCTGTGAAAATACTGGATCAGAAACTGCTGTAAATACTACTGGTATGTCAGTTCCTTCTATTGCTTGTTTTGCAGCTTGTGAAGTTGGTGTTGCAATTGTAAATATTAAATCCACATCATCTTTAACGAATTTTTGTGCAATCATCAAAGCATTTGCTATATCGCCCTGTGCATTTTGATCATCTATAACTACTTTAATTCCTTGGTTTTTAAGTTCATCTAAAAATCCTTGTTTTGATGCATCTAAAGCTGGATGTTGTACTATTTGAGAAATTCCTATTTTAAATTCCTGCTGTGTTTCTGCTGCTGGCTGATTTTCAGCTGGTTTTTGTTCTTGAGTATTATTTGCAGGTTGACTGCATCCTGTTAAAATTACAGGTACACATAATGTTAAAGCTAATAATTTTTTAATTGAATTAAATTTCATGGTATATCCTCCAGATATTCATATTTTTATAATATTTGCTTTAATCGTCATTTAACCTGCGCATGTTAATGATAATTAAAAATTTGGAACAATGTACTCACTCTTATAGCTAATTCGAGTTGAGATTCGCAGTCTCGTTCACCAATTTATCTGCTCGCTATCGCTCACATAAATTGGGAACTCGTTGCGTTTGGCCTACCGCTATCTGTGTCCCCCTAAAGTTATTTGAGCTTTAGGGTTCACAGTCTCATTCACCAAAATTGCTTCCTACGGTCGCATTTTTGGGAATTCGTTGCGGTTGACCTACCAACCATTTCTTTCTCCCTTCGGTCGAAGAAATGGGGTTAGGTCATACAGGAATACAAAAAAAATCTTTCATTCCTATAAACACATTTGCATTGCAACTGTGCTTATAGGGACGAAAGATCCGCGGTACCACCCTAATTATGATAAAAAATCATCACTTATTGAAGTCTAACAACTTCTAACCTTGTAACGTAGGTATACGTGTTTGTCTACTCGGGTAATCCTTTGAACAAACCTGCTCAACAGTGTATATTATATTTCTTCGTCATCGGCTCTCAGCACCACCAATTCTCTGTAAACGTCTGAAATAATTTTCTCTGCTTCAACGCTTTATTTCTTATATTGAAGTTATAATACATCATTTTTTTTACATTGTCAATAGTTTTTTCCAAATATTTTATTAAGTTTTATAATTAGTATTCTTTACATAGCATAATTTGTTGAAAACACATTATATAGAGTATATAATAAAAAGAGATTTAATTTAAGGAGTAATTATGAACAAATCAATAGGAATGGTCGCACATGTAGATGCAGGAAAAACAACTTTAATTGAACAATTATTATTTAATACTAATACCATACGCCAAGCTGGCAGGGTGGATAAAAAAAATACTACTCTTGATTATCATTCCATAGAAAAAGAAAGAGGTATAACTGTTTTTTCAGATCAAGCTACTATTAATTATAATAATTCTACAATACATATAATAGATACCCCTGGACATGTTGACTTTTCATCTGAGATGGAGCGTTCTATAAAAATACTTGATGCTGCAATTATTATTTTATCTGCAGTTGAAGGAATACAAGGACATACTGAAACTGTGTGGAAACTTCTTAGAAAATATAATGTACCAACCTTATTTTATATAAATAAACTTGATCGAACAGGTGCTGATTTTAATAAAGTATATAATGATATAGCTCTTAATTTTACAAATAATATATGCATATTTTCGAAACCAAATGAAGGAAATTCATTTTCTTACGTTGACCCTTCATTTAATGAGCAAACATTTAATTCAAATATTGTTGATTTTCTTTGTGATCATGACGATTATATACTTGAAAAATATTTAAATGAAGAAGATTTAAATTACAATGAACTTTCAAATTCTTTAAAAAAACTGATTTCTTCGTGCAGCTTATTTCCTGTTTTTTGTGGGTCAGCATTAAAAAATGAAGGAATAGATGTACTTCTTAAATTTATAGATAAATTTATTAATACAAATTATTATCAAGATGAAGATTTCGGTGCAATAGTTTATAAAATAAAACATGATGAAAACAACAATAAATTGACCTTTATAAAAGTTATGTCGGGCAGTGTTAAAACAAAGCATATAATAACACATAATACAGAGGATGAAATAACAGAAGAAAAAATAAATCAAATAAAAATATGCAATGGTTCAACATATACATCAGTGAATTCACTTGCAGCTGGTGAACTTGGAGTTTTAATAGGACTCAATAATTCCTATGTAGGTGAAGGATTAGGTATATTAAATGATATTACTGACTTTACTCTTAAACCTGTATTAAAATCAAAAGTAATTTATGATGATACTTTAAATTCAAAAGAAGTTTATAATATATTTAAAATGTTAAATGAAGAAGATCCTTCTTTATTTGTTGAATGGAATGATGAATTAAAACAGCTTCAAATAAATGTTCTTGGTGTAATTCAACTTGAAGTGTTGAAATACACCATTCTCGAACGGTTTAACATTGAAGTGAATTTTGAGCAACCAGAAGTTTTATATAAAGAAACAATATTAAATGAAACACAGGGATTTGGACACTATGAACCATATAAGCACTACGCTGAAGTAAAGTTTAAGATATCTCCTACTATTAGAAATTCAGGAATTTCTTTTGAAAGCAATATAAAACATGATATACTTCTTCCACGTTGGCAAAAAACTATTTCAAAGCTTATAGTGCCTGCATTAAAAAAAGGAGTACTCACAGGTTCTTTAGTTACTGATGTTCATGTAGAATTAATAAAAGGGTCCGCTCATCATATCCATACATCGGGTGGGGACTTTAAACAAGCCACATTTAGAGCTATAAGGCATGCTCTTGAAAATGCCCAGTGTATATTGTTAGAGCCTTATTATAACTTTAAAATTACAGCTCATAAAGATTTATGCGGAAGGATAATGGCTGATATAACTAAAATGAGTGGTATTTTTCATGCTCCTGAAATCATAGGAGATAATACCATAATAACAGGAAGAGTTCCTGTTGCTTCTTCCATGAATTATGCAGCAGAGCTTTTATCATTTTCTAAAGGCAAGGGAAATTTATCATTTATTTTTGACGGGTATGATTTATGTCACAATACTGAGGAAATAATTGAAAAATATAGTTATGATTGTAATTCAGATATAGAATTTACTTCTAATTCAATTTATTGTAATAAAGGAAATGTATATTCTATTTTAGGAAATGAAGCAGAAAATTATAAAAGATAAAAAATTTAAGAAGAGACGAGGTGTCCTTAAACACCTTGGCTCTTCTTAAATTTTTATTTTAAATTATTTCTTAATACGTTCAATTCTTCTTTTAATTGTTTTGGTAATCTATCACCAAATTTATTATAAAATTCTTCTATATTTTTAGTATCTTCCATCCATAAATCTTTATCTATATGAAGAAGTGACTTTAATTTTTCCTCAGTAATACTTAGACCATCAAGATTGATATCTTCAGTTTTAGGAAGATATCCTATAGGTGATTCAACTGCTTCAACATCTTCTTCGCATCTTTTTATAATCCAATCAAGAATTCTAAAGTTATCTCCATATCCTGGCCATAAAAAGTTTCCATCATTATCAGTTCTAAACCAGTTTACGTGGAATATTTTTGGAGGGTTAGATGTTTTTTCACCCATTTCAAGCCAATGTCCAAAATAATCTCCCATATTATAACCGCAAAATGGAAGCATTGCCATAGGGTCCCTTCTTATTACTCCAACTTTTCCAGCTGCTGCAGCTGTAGTTTCTGAAGCAAGAGTAGAACCTACAAATACACCGTGTTGCCAACTTCTTGATTGATAAACTAATGGAGCAGTTTTAGCACGTCTTCCTCCAAATACTATAGCTGAAATAGGAACACCAGTCGGTGATTCCCAATTAGGAGAAATACTTGGGCAATTTTTAGCTGGAGCTGTAAATCTTGAATTTGGATGAGCCCCTTTTGTTGTATCGGTTTTTCCGTTCCAAGGATTTCCTTTCCAATCAAGTGCATTGACCGGTGGATTTTTGTCAAGTTTTTCCCACCAAACTGAATTATCATCTAAATTTAATGCCACATTTGTAAATATTGTATCTTTTTTAGTTGACATAAGTGCATTGTAATTTGATGAACTACTTGTTCCTGGTGCAACTCCAAAGAAACCTGCTTCAGGATTTATAGCCCATAATTTTCCGTCTTCTCTTACTTTCAACCATGCTATGTCATCACCAACTGTCCACACTTTATAACCTTTTGCTTTGTATCCTTCAGGTGGTATCAACATAGCTAAGTTAGTTTTACCGCATGCAGAAGGAAAAGCAGCTGAAATATATTTTACTTCGCCTTTTGGATTTTCTATACCGAGTATTAACATGTGCTCTGCCATCCATCCTTCTTTAAATCCTTGGTAAGATGCAATTCTAAGAGCAAAACATTTTTTTCCTAATAATACATTACCACCATAAGCTGAATTACATGACCATATTGTATTGTCTTCTGGGAAATGGAATATGAATCTATTATTTATATCTAAAGTACATTTAGCATGTACGCCTCTTACAAAGTCATTTGAATCTTTTAATACGTTTAAAGCTTTTTTGCCTATTCTCGTCATTATATTCATGTTTAAAACTACATATATTGAATCTGTAATTTCAAAACCTATTTTAGAAAATGGTGATCCAACTGGACCCATTGAGTATGGTATTATATACATTGTTCTTCCAACCATGGAATCTGTAAATATTTCTTCACCAAGTTTATATGCTTCATCAGGTTCCATCCAATTATTATTTGGCCCTGCATTTTCTTTGGTTCTTGAACAAATAAATGTTTTATCTTCCATTCTTGCAACATCATTTTCATGTGAACGATGATAATAGCATCCTGGGAATTTTTCTTGATTTAAAGGTAAAAGTTCACCTGACTCAATTGCTTCTTCTCTAAGCATACTAAGCTGTTCAGCGCTACCATCAATCCACATTACTTCATCTGGATTTGTCATGGTAACTACTTCCTGTACCCATTTTAATACATTTTTATTTTTGGTAAGAACTTTCATTGAAGCAATAGATTGCATTTCGGCACCATCCTATATCATAATCATTAAATGTGTTATATTAAATAAATTAAGCTACGTATTTATGTTACATTATATAATTATTATATAACGTTTTTTTTGTATTGCAATACCCTATTATAAACTTCGTTTTATCTTAATTTTTTTGTTATTTGACTTAAATAAATAATCAGGATGACGTTTTCTATTTAATTTACATAAAAAAAATAACACCGTAGAAGATGCTATTTTGACATACTATATTTATTATTGTACATTAAATACGATACTATGATTGTAATGATAGGACATATATAACAAAGAACTGCATATAAAGCATAATCATTAGCAGAAACCCCAAGAATTGGTGTAATTATAAACGCATTAACATTCCACGCCATGAGTGGTGCTATGATTGTTCCTGAATCAGAAATAATTCTTGCAAGCACTGTATTATCCAAATTAAATTCCTTATATTTTTCTTGCATTACACTTCCCGGAAGTATTATTCCAGTGGTTTGATCACAAGTTATAATTGTAAGTAAACTACTTACAAGCATAGTCCTTAAAATTAAACTTATTTTTGTTTTCACCTTACCCATGAGCTTATCCATTATAGGTAAAAGAATATTGCCTGTTTCAAACAACTTCACTAAAACAACTCCTGATACAACTACTAAAATAACTTCTAACATGGATACCATTCCTCCGCTGTTAAGCATTTCATTTAACTCAGAAGATGCAGTGTTTCCGTGATAGCCAAAAACCATCGCTTTTAAAACTTCAAATAAATTCATATCTTGAAATATAATGCTAAGAACAGAGCCTAATATTACGCCTATAAAAATAGTTAAAACAGAATTTAGTCCAAATACAGAAAGTACAATAATTGTTAATGGTAAAATCAATAATATAAGCGAAGTATTAAATACTTTTGAAATTTCAGTTTTATAAAATTCAAGTTGACTGTAATCTGAAAAGGTATAATTTTTTCCTATGAAATAATAAATAATAGCTGTAATAATTATTGTAGGAATTAATGATACAAGCAATCCCTTTACATATTGTTTATAATTTATATTTACAGTTGACATAGTTAAGTTAACAAGTCCTGAAAGTGGAGATATTTTATCCGCTATAAAACCACCTGAAACTAAAACTCCAACCACTATTTCAACTGGTATATCCAATCCCTTTCCTATTCCTAATAAAGAAATTCCAACTGTACTTATTGTGCCAACTGCAGTTCCCATAAAAACAGAAACTGCAACCATTATAAGAAATGCTGCCACTAAAAAATTAATTCCTTTTATTTGTTCAAACCCATAATACATGATAGTTTGTACAACTCCTGATGATAGCCAAATAGAAGTTGTAGCTCCAATCATTAATATGATTATAGATAAATTTTCAACTTGTTTTATAGCCAAAAATATTGTATTCATTAATAATTTTAATTCAAAACCACTTTTAAATAAAACTATGGATGTAAATATAATTCCCAAAATAAATCCCATATACAATGGAAAAGATAAAACTATGCAGCAAATTATAAAAACTGTACTTATTACAAGAATAAATAATGGATTTATTATAAGATTATTTTTTTTCAATTGCTCACCTCATTAATTGCTGTACGCAACTAAAAAAATATGTAATACAAAATAGGAAGAAATACCGCTGGAATCATATTTCCTACCTTTACTCGTTTTATTTCAAGAAAATTAAGCCCTATAGCCATAATTAATACTCCACCTACTGATGTCATTTCTCTGACTACAACATCATTTAAAAATGACTGTAAAAATTGAGCTAATAATGTAATAGTTCCTTGATATATAAAAACACTTACACTTGAAAGCATTACACCAATACCCATTGAAACTGTCATAGTTATGGAAATAATACCGTCAAGTACCGCTTTAGAAAACAAAATTTCATGATTTCCTGTTAAACCACTTTGAATAGAACCAACTATAGCCATGGAGCCAACACAATATACTAAAGTGCACGTTACAAAACCTTGTGTTATATTGCTTTTCTTATTTTTTATTTTGCTTTCAACCCATAAACCTAAGTTGTCCAACTTATCTTCAATGTTTAAAAGCTCCCCTATGAATGTACCAAGTATCACAGAAATAATCATCAAAGATAAATTCTCTCCCTGCAAACTTAATTTAATTCCTACTGCAATTACTGCTAAGGCAGAAGCTTTCAAAAGTGAATCAGAAAGTTTTTCAGGAATTACATTTTTGAAAAAATATCCTATTAAACTTCCAACTATTATTGCTATTGAATTAACTATTGTACCTAATAACATATATTTTCCCCCTGATTAATAATTTAAAAATTTTCTATAAATTTTTTCACTTGTAAAGATGCTTTATAAGCTTCATTTTTTGTTGCGATGCCTTCTTCAACTATTTTCTCCACAGCTTCTTTTAAAGAAATATCATTTTGAATTATTTTATCAAATAAAATTCCATAAATGCTTACAGCTGCATTAAGAGAAGAATCTTGTTCTACATAATCATTGTTGTATCCTATGACTACATATTCGCCTTTTTCAACAGCGTCAAAATTATTTAATTTATTTAAAACTTCATCTACAGAACCGTAAAATGCATGTTCATGTAATTTTGTAAGTTCCTTTACTATACAAAGAGTTGCATTAGGCATAATTTCTTTAATATTTTGAGTTAAATTTATTATTCGTTTTGGAGATTCGTAAATGATAAAAGTTTTTATTGGATTCTTTAGTATTTTTTTTAATGAGTTCTGTAATTCACCCTTTTTTCTTGGTAAAAATCCATAAAAAGAAAACTCATTTGTATCAATACCTGCAATGGACAAAGCAATTGTAACTGCAGAAGCACCTGCTAACCCTACTACTTCCACATCATTTTCTCTTGCAGCTTTTACTAATTCATAACCAGGATCTGAAATACAAGGTGTACCTGCATCAGTAACTATTGCAACATTTTTGTTGTTTACAGTTATTTCATTTATTATTTCTTCACTTCTTGATATTTCATTAAATTTATGATATGAAATTAATTTTGTTTTAATATCAAATACATTTAAAAGTTGTTGAGTATGTCTTGTATCCTCTGCAGCTATTAAATCAACTTCTTTTAATGTTTCAATTGCTCTTTCAGTCATATCTTTTAAATTTCCTATGGGTGTAGGAACTATAAATAATTTACTCATTTTGTTCTCCTTTTTACGGGGACATTCCTCTACAACAGAGACTATCCTATTATAGAGGTGTGTCCCCCTTCCTTATATTTGCATAAAGCAAACTTTATTTCTGTATATGTTATATGATCAGGCAGAGCTTCTTTAATAGGTTTTAATTTATCCCCACCGATTTTTTTATATGCTTCAATTATTAATTCTTCATTTTCATCATTTATAAAATCAGAATATTTTATTTGAAACCCAAGCTTTGCGCAATACAACAAATGATTTTCAACAGTTAAAGCACTTAAATTTCGCTTCTCTGCAATTTCATTTATAGTTTTGCCTTCTTCATACATTTTATATGTTACAGTTCTTGTATCTTCTTTTTCATTATCCTCAACATTATTAGTTTCAGATATAATTTTTAAGTTTTTTAAATCAATATTATATTTTTCAATATAATTTTGAATTACTTCAATAAATTTTGAAGCATATCTCTCTGCTTTAAATTCTCCAACTCCAGAAACTTTTAGCATTTCTACTTTATTTACAGGAAATTTAACACTCATATCTTTTAATGTACCATCTGAAAACACTATAAAAGGCGGAACTTTTAAACTGTCTGCAATTTCTTTTCTCAACATTTTAAGTTCTTCAAACAATTTAGCATCAAATTCATAAGATTTATTTACTTCTTCCTTTTTACTTAATGCTTTTTTAATAAATACTTCAAGTTTTCCTCTAAGTACGGCATTGCCCGTTGTTGAAATATTTAAAACAGGGAATTTATCTCCTGAAATACTAATAAAACCATCGGAGATCAAATAATCTATAATTTCTTTTAAAGTATCTTTGTGGTATTCTTTCATGATACCATACGTGCTTAATTTGTCAAATTTTAAATTTTTAATCCTTTGATTGTTGCTACCTTTAAGTACATCTATTACAACGGAACTTCCAAAACGCTCTTCCATTCTATAAATACAGGACAGAATTTTTTGACATTCAACAGTAATATTTTTACTTTCTATTTCATTTAAGCAATTTCCACAGTTATTACAATTTTCTTTATTATAACTTGAATCAAAATAACTTATTAAATATTTTCTTAAACATTTATCCGTATTGCAAAAATTAATCATATCCCTAAGCTTTGCATATTCGCTAGGTTTTGCTTTTTGATCCATACTGTTTTCTATAAGAAAATTATTTAACACTATATCTTGAGGGCTAAATAAAAGTATACACTCAGAGCTTTCACCATCACGTCCTGCCCTGCCAGCTTCTTGGTAATAAGATTCAATATTTTTAGGCATGTTATAATGTATTACATACCTTATATTTGACTTATCTATACCCATACCAAATGCATTTGTAGCAACTATAATATCTGCATTGTCATATAAAAAATCTTCTTGATTTTTAATTCTTTCTTTATCAGATAAACCAGCGTGATATTTTACTGTTTTATGGCCTTCTTTAATTAGCTTTTGGCAAACTTCATCCGTTAGTTTTCTTGTTAAGCAATAAATAACGCCGGATTTTCCTTTGTTTTCTCCAATATACTTCGAAAGAAAGGCAAATTTTTTATTAGTCCTTATTACTTCAAATTTAAGATTTTCTCTGTCAAATCCTGTTATTAATTCGAAATGGTTTTGTAAACCTATTAAATTTATTATATCATCTTTAACTGAAGGAGTTGCTGTAGCTGTAAAAGCTGTTATAACAATTTTCTCACCATTAATATTTCTTAATTTTTTTATTTTTAAATAGGAAGGCCTAAAATCATGCCCCCATTGAGAAACGCAGTGTGCTTCATCAACAGCTACCATGGATATATTAATATTTTTTAAAAGTTCTATAAAACCTTCTGATTCAAGCCTTTCAGGTGCAACATATAAAAGTTTTAATTTATTATTTTCAGCATCACTTATTATTAATCTAAGTTCACTTAAAGATAGAGAGCTGTTAATAAATGCTGCAGGTATTCCTAACTCTTTAAGAGTATCCACTTGATCTTTCATAAGGGATATAAGCGGAGAAATAACTAAAACACATCCATCCATCATTAAAGCTGGTATTTGATAACAAAGAGATTTTCCTCCCCCTGTGGGCATTATAGCTAAAACATCCTTCTTAGCTAATATACTATCTATTATTTCCTTTTGACCATTTCTAAATGATTCATATCCGAAGTATTTTTTTAATAATTCTAGTGATTTATCCAATATTTGCGCCCCTTTCTTTTATTTATTATAACATATATTGTAATAAAAAAATAACAGTTTGTCATATTCCATATGTCAAACCGTTATTGTATTTGCATAAAAAAAGCATCTTCGATGCTTTCGCTATGGAACCCTATGGTTCCCTTCGACGGCTGTTCCAGCCTGAGCACCCTCCTTAAAGCGGAGGGGAATTCTCCCCCTTCACCCCTAATTTTATATTATAATAATATAAAAAAAAGAGACTTTCGTCTCTAAATTTCTTTTTAATGCCGGCGAAGGGACTTGAACCCCCACGGTGTTGCCACCAACGGATTTTGAGTCCGTCACGTCTGCCATTCCATCACGCCGGCGAAACATCACTTTGATATAATAGCATATGTAAAAATAATTTGCAAGAGTTTTTTTAGATTTTTTCTATTTTTTTATTTTTTCATCAATTTTTAATTTCAAATAGCTTATTTTTAAATATGTTTTTTGATTGAGGAGGTTTCCGTATTTATTAGGGACAGTCCCTTTTTTGTCAGAGAGGAGTTTTAGGGCTTTAGGGACAGTCCCCAATGCCCCAACTGCTATACTTCTTCTAATGCTAAATTACTTTCTTCTATTTCTTCTTCGTATTTTTCTATTTCAACTTTTGAAATACTTTCAAATTTCTTTTCAATTTTATTTGAAGTTATATTTATTTTGTCAACATCTTCTGTTACTTTCTTTATATCTCTTGCTAAAGACTCCCATCTAACTTTATATCTTTTAAATTCATCACCAAGTTTTATAAGTTCTTCATGAATTATGCTGGCATATTTTTCTCTTTCCATATTTCTTAAAACAACTTGAACTGTTGATAAAACTGACATTAAAGTTGTAGGCGATGCTAACCAAACTTTTTTAGTTCCTGCATAATCAACTAAATCTTGATGATATGCATTTATTTCTGCAAATATAGCTTCTGCTGGAATAAACATTATTGCTTGTTCAGATGTCAATCCCTTAATAATATATTTTGATGAAATATCATTAATATGCTTTTTTATATTTGTTTTAAAATGACTTTCAAATTGTTTTCGTTCTATTTCAGATATATTTTTATCTATCATTCTTTGATAATTTTCAAGTGGAAATTTAGAATCAATGCAAAGCATACCCACAGGCTCAGGAATGTACAACACAGCATCAGCTATAGTATCATTAGAAAGTTTCTTTTGTATTTCAAATATACTATCATTTTTTTCTCCAAATATTGAAGTTAGTATATGGTTTAATTGAACTTCTCCAAATGTTCCTCTACTTTTTTTATCAGTTAAAACATCTTGCAGTGTAACTATATTTGATGATAAGCTATCTATCTTTTTCTGAGCTTCATCAATTTTAGAAAGTCTTTCTAAAATATTTACAAATGTTTTGTTTGTTTTGTCAAAACCTTCGTTAAGTCTTTCTTCAACTCTTAAATTTATTTTTTCCAAGTTCTCACTCATTTTATTGTTTAGCTGATTAAAATTTATATTCAGGCTTTCTGCTAATTTCAAGTTAGAGTCATTAATGGTTTTTGAAGTATTGTCTTTAAAATTCAAAAAGGCTTCTGTCAATATATTTGAATTAATTTGTAATTTCTCCACAGTTTCAAGCTTGTTATTTAATAGTTCTCTTATTTGTTTTTCATCTGAATCAGCTATTTTTTTTGATACAGAATCAATTAAATTCAAATTATTCTGACTTAAATTTAATTTAAGTTCAGATAATGTTCTATCATCTGATTTGCTACTTTGATTTTTTACTAAAATTAAAATGTTCAATACAATTAAAATCAAAAGCATTAATATAATAATAAGTTCCATGTTTCCCTCCATATGTTCATATATCTACTTTATAATAAAATCGAACATTTGTCCATAATTTTTTGAATTAAAAAAGACGTTTTAGAAAACGCCCTTTTTAATTGTTACTATTTTTATTATATTAAATTTTCATTTACTAAAACTTCAGCTATTTGTACTGCATTAGTTGCAGCACCTTTTCTTATTTGATCTCCACTGCACCATAAAACAAGGGAGTTATCCTTACTTATATCTTTTCTTACACGACCTACAAAAATTAAGTCTTGATCAGATGTATCTAAAGGCATTGGATATACTTTGTTGTTAGGATCATCTACAAGTTTAACACCTTTTGCATTTGCTAAAAGTTCTCTTGCTTTTTCTGCTGTAATTTCATTTTCTGTTTCGATTGTAATTGATTCTGAGTGACTTCTGTATACAGGAACACGAACACAAGTACAATTTACTTTTAAATCCGGATTATGGAGAATTTTTCTTCCTTCATTTTGCATTTTCATTTCTTCTTGAGAATAACCTATTTCATCAAAAGAACCAATTTGAGGAATTAAGTTGTAAGCTATTTGATGTTGGAATGTTTTTATTTCTATTTCTTTTCCTTCAGATATATTTTTTATTTGTTGGTCAAGTTCTCTAAAACCATTTACACCTGCACCTGATACTGCTTGGAATGTTGAAACAATCATTCTGTTTACTTTAGAATATTTGTTTAATTCATTGATTGCAGTTAAAGCAATTATTGTTGAACAGTTAGGATTAGCTATAATACCTTTATGTTTTTTAACATCTTCTGCATTTACTTCTGGCACTACTAATGGAACTGAATCGTCCATTCTATAAGCACTTGAATTATCAATTACTACTGCCCCTGCTTTTACTGCTTTAGGAGATAAAGCTAAACTTATATCATTTTCTGCTGCACATAAAACAACATCCACATTTTCAAATGAGTTTTCTGTTGCTTCTTCAAGAGTATATTTTTTTCCTTGAAACTCCATATCTTTACCAGCACTTCTTTCACTTGCCAATAATTTCAAATCATTTATAGGAAAATTTCTTTCTCCTAACACTTTTAACATTTCTTGTCCAACTGCACCAGTTGCACCAAGTATAGCCACATTATATTTTTTCATTAACGTCCTCCATTAAACATTTATATTTTATTTTTAATTATATATCAATATATGATTATTTGATTTTTTTGACGATAGATTAATTATATCAACTTTTTTTTTGTTGTCAAGTTTTTTGTATTTAATTTATTTACATATGTTCTAATATTGCGAACAAGTGTTTAACCTGTAAAAAATGCGCATACGTATGTATGCACATTTTTAATTAAAATTTTCTTCTATTTTCCATATTCCATTTTCTTTTACTGCTTGCCATTTTGCATGATCTTTTTCCACAATTTTAACTTTTCCATCAACTAAAGTTTCATATTTATAATATAAATCTACTATAGCTTTATTATTATCTTTTGAATTTATTTCATAACCATATATTTTATAACTTTTTAATACTATTTCATTTTTTTCTTGTATTTCAAGGAATTTATCAAAATCACTATCCCTATCTTTTATAGGAGTCATAAGATACATATAACTGAATCTTTTATTTAATTTTCCTGACATATATTTGTCAGCTGCATCCTGTGGTGACTTTTCTGCGAAATCAAGTTCACCTTTATCTATTGGGTATGTTTTACCTTTTTCAGCGCTTGTTTCAATATAACAGTGAGGATCATATACATTGCTTGGGTTCCAAATCATGTATTCATTAATTCCAAGTTCTTTAGCTGCAATTATTTGTGCTCTTACTTCTTTAGGTCCATATTCAATACCTTCCCAATCAAAATCCTGTATCCAAGGTCTTATAACAGATGGATTTTCCATAGAAGAATTTTTCTCCAGAGCTTCCTGCATTGAACCTTTTACAACTAAATATGGATTTGCATTTGGATTCTCCAAGTTATACCATCCTGTTGAATAATGGCTTGGATAAATCATAGGAGCTATATTATCAACATGTTCGCCCATTAATATCCATGACTGCCCTATGTCTTCAGGAAAATCGTCCCAAGTTCTTGTAATTATTCCAAAAACATCAGCCCCAATGTTTATATTATAAGGCTCTAATTCCTCTTTAGAATATTTTAAAAACTCAGCAATAGCTTCATCCTTATCCCTGTTGTTTCTTCCAGGAAATTCTGTAATTTGATTATAATATTTAGCACCATCAGGGAATCTAACATAATCAAATTGAATTTCATCAAATCCCATTAGAGCTGCTTCCTTGGCAATGGCTATATTGTAATCCCAAACATATTTATCAAATGGATTTACCCATGGAACATTGTTACTGTTTTTATCATACCAAGTTCCACCTGATTTTAATTGTATTGCATGTGCAGGCTTATGTTCTGCAAAATTTTTATCTTTAAATGTTACAATTCTTCCTATTGTATAAATATCATATTCCTGAAGAATTTTTAGCATTCCTTTAATATCTTTTATTGGAATAGGTGTTTTCTGATTCAATTCTTGAACAATTTTAACATTGCTGTCATAAGTCATTAATCCATTATCATCTTTAACATTAATTACAAGTCCATTTATCTCTGTTCCAACAGCAATACCTATTATTCTTTCAAACTTATTTGCTTCTTCAGCTTTTGTTTTAAGCTCAGCAGCTTTTTTAGCATTATTTTCGCTTAATGCTTTAACATACTCACCATATGCATCTATATATGGCTTTCTAAGCTCGTTGCCTGCAGTGTGTCCGGTTAAATACAATGCTTTAACTTCTGTATTTTTCTTTTCTTTATTTTCACCTAAAGGCAATAGAGGTACATAAAACTCTCCTAATTTTTCTTTCCTTTGTTTTTCTAAATTTTCTCTTTCAGCTTTTTGTTTTTCTACATCGTTTTTTTGCTCTTCTGAATCGATTATTTCAATATCTTCCTCAGAATTAATTGGATTATTAGTTTCAACTGAATTGTTGCATGATACTAATAAGGCTGATGACATTAAAGATAATATAATCAGTAACTTTTTAAACTTAAATAACATTCTGCCTCCTAAATGCCCTTGAAATTATGATTGCACAAAATAAAATAATTTATTTGTATATTATGATTACCCATCATTTACAAAATGCTGGTGAAGTTATACTTATAACTTTCACCAAAAAGTCACGGGATGACTTTTTTTGGTGTAGTAATCATAATATAATTATATTATCATATTAACAATTTATAAGCAATAATGCTTGTATTATTAAAGAATTTAACTTTTGTTATATTTGGTAATACTTGTGAGTGTTTTCATAGCAAATTATTCCTTGACTTTGATATTTACTAATAATATAATAACTTTATTAAAGTTATAGGAGGTAATTATGCTAACTGCAATAGTTGGAATAAATTGGGGTGACGAAGGAAAAGGAAGAATGGTGGACTTGTTAAGCAAGGATTATGATGTTGTTTGCCGTTATCAAGGTGGAAACAATGCAGGCCACACTGTTATAAATGATTCTGGAAAATTCATATTGAATTTGTTACCATCAGGAATATTAAGACCAGAAGTTGTAAACATAATGGGCAATGGAATGGTTATTGATATAGAACATTTATATGGAGAAATGGAAAAATTAAAAGCATCGGGTATAAAAATAACTCCTGATAACCTCAAAATAAGTGACAGAGCTATTATTTGTCTTCCATACCACGTAAAACAAGACGTGTTAGAAGAAGAACGTTTAAAAGATATGAAATTTGGTTCTACAAGAAGAGGTATTGCACCTGTTTATGGAGATAAATATTTAAAAAAAGGTATAAGAATGGGAGATTTATTCAACAAAGAAACATTGAAATCTCATGTTGAACAACTTGTTGAATGGAAAAACTTACTTATAGCTGGTGGTTACAAATCAATTCCATTTAAAGTCGAAGATATTTACAACTGGATATTGAAATATGGTACTTGTTTAGAAGAATATATAACTGATACTGGAATCTACCTTAACAAAGCTATTAAAGAAGGCAAAAAAATAATGTTTGAAGCTCAGCTTGGAGCATTAAGAGATATTGACTTTGGTATTTATCCTTATACTTCATCTTCTTCAACAATTGCAGCATATGCTCCTATAGGAACTGGAATACCAGGTAAAAAACTTACAAACACAATAGGTATTATGAAAGCTTATTCTTCTTGCGTTGGTGAAGGTCCTTTTACTTGTGAAATGTTCGGTGAAGAAGCAGAAAGCCTAAGAGAAGCTGGCGGAGAATACGGAGCAGCAACAGGACGTCCTAGAAGAGTTGGCCCATTTGATGTTGTAGCATCTAAATACGGCGTTACAGTTCAAGGAGCAGATATATTAGCTCTTACAAAGCTTGATGTAATGTCTTATATGGAAAAAGTTCCTGTGGTAACGGGTTACGAAGTAAATGGAAATGTTACAACTGAATTCCCTGTAGGCGAAGAATTAAACTCAGCTACACCAGTTATAGAATATGTTGATGGATGGAAATGTGATATAAGTTNNTCTGATTTGCCAGAAGCTGCATTAAACTATATTAAATATATTGAAGAAAAAGTTGGATGCCCTATAAAGTATGTTTCAGTAGGCGCTGACAGAGAAGCTTATTTAATAATGGAAAATTAATATATAAAAAATAGGGCCTTTATACAAAAAGGTCCTATCTTATTTTCATCATTACTTGCCAATTTTTAATTTAGGTCTAATATTATTTATATAATAATTTATGAAAATAGTAAATGCATAATCATATATTAAAAATAAAACTTCAGCGCCTAATATCATCCACCAAAAAAGTTTTAAAGTTATAAATTGGTTTATTACAAAATATAAACATAGTAAAGAAATATTGAAAAATATAAATTTTAATAATAAGGCTACAACCTTATTTGTAATTTTAAATTCAATAATATGTTTTATTAAACTATATAGTCCAAAAAACAAAATATATGTAATAATTTCTACTTTGTTAAACGTTAGAAAAAAACCAAGAATACATGAAGCTATATAAAATATACTACCGTTTTTACCTCCAAATTCAACTATAACAATTCCAATCATCAAAGCTGCAGCAGCCATTAATATTATTGTATTTGTTTCAATTACAGATGATAGAATTAAAAACAACAGATTTAGTCCTAATAATACCCCTAAATAAGCTATATCTTTGCTTTTTAACAGCATGAAATCAAATCCCCTCCCAAACATTCACATAAACAATCCGCACATATTAGCTGAGTACAGCAATCAGTACTTGAGTTAGAACGTCCACCACCATAATAATATGCATTTCGATTATAATTTCTTTGCATGTTCATAATTTGATTTAGAAAGTTTTGATATTCAGGATTTTGAGGTTCCATATTAACAGCTCTTTGGACAAATTGAAGGCCTTGGCCTGTTGAACCTATATTCACATAGCATACTCCCATTAGGAAATTCCACTCTGCATTACGATTTTGTACTGTGTTTAATGATCTTATGGCATCTTGATATCTTCCCATATTTACTTGCTGTCTAACAGAAAATAGACTGCTGTCAGAACTTCCTTGATATGCTCCACTATTGCTTGAGTTAGTATAACTACTTCCACTATAACTTGAGCTTGATACATTCATAATTTCATCATATGCCCATTGAACTTCTTTAAATTTTTCTTCAGCTAAATCCTGTAAAGGATTGTTTTCATTCATATCAGGATGGTATTTTTTTGCAAGTTTTCTGTAGGCGCTTTTAACTTCATCCTTTGATGCGCCTCTTTTCAAACCTAACACTTCATATGGATCTTTCATTTAAAATTGCTCCTTTTTATTTTTCATATTTTCAATTTTCTTGTACATTCCAGAATAAATAATATTATCAATTACACCTTTATCCTGTTCTATGGGAAGCTTTTCTATCTCTTCACTTAAAAAAGATAAATTTAAAGTTATTATATTTGCAGCATATTCGTCTTTATTTTCTTCATCCATTAAATTAAATGGATTGTATGAATTATTTTTTAAATCTTTTTCCATATCATCATATGCATCAATTAAATAAACATATTTACCAAGAAAAAAACCAATTTTTCTAAGCGTTTTTTCCCAAATATCATTTTTATACACAAAAATCTCT
>DIVM01000045.1 GCA_002435835.1 Firmicutes bacterium UBA6132 | reverse complement strand
AAAATCAATTAGTGACATTTCTTTAGAAGATGAGCAAAAACTTCTCATGGGTGAAATAACTCTTGAAGAAGTATTAAAAAAATATAATCTTCCATCGGGTGAAAAAGCTGATGTAACGGAATCTACTGAAAACAATGCAAAGACAATTGATGATGCTGTTAATACTGCAGTGAGTGAATTAAATGTTTTGAAAGCAGAGTTTATTTCTGAGTTAGGACAGATTGTAAATAAGGCTAAAGCCCAGTATGTTGCACTTACAAAAGAAAAACAAAATGATGAAGCAATAAAACAAATAGTCTTAGACAATATTGATTTTGTAGCAGAAATAGAAAAAAGATATGATACTGAAGTAGATTATGTGTTATCCAACTTAAAATCAGAATTAACAAGATTAAATGGAGATACAGAAATAGTTCAAACTCTTAAAGATTCATATGAAGCTGAAATGAAAATGAAAAAATCATATTATATGAATTTGTTTTACCAAATGTATTGAGTGAGTTAAAAACAGAATCAGAAAAAGGTACTTAAGTTATTTTGAACTGAAAGAATTAAATAAATAATTAGGAGCTGTGCGTTTATTATTTTAAATGTATGGCTTTACTATATTGTGTTTGTTTTTTAAATGTTTGACAATTAGAAAAAAATCAAATACAATTATAAAAAGTACAAATATTAATAAATAAAGGACTGGCGATTTGAAGAAAATTGTTTGTATTGCAATCTTAATAATTATATTTATTTTATTATCATTATCGTTTTGTTTTGGTTTAGATGTAGAAAATGATGTAAACCAAAATAACGTCATACGTGTTGGATTTGATCCAAATCTTCCTCCTTATCAGTATTATGAAAATGGCGAATACAAAGGTCTTGATATTGATTTAATCAATAAAATAGCTGAAAAAGGTCACTTTAATATTGAATTAATTCCTTTGCCCATGAATGAATGTATTCAAAAGTTTCAAAATCGAGAGATACAAATGGTTTTGGGCATCAGATATTTAAATTATCTGGAAAACATTATGGGTTTTAGCGATAGTTTAGTAAAATCCTCAGTATCTATTATTGTGCTCAGTGAAAGAGCTGATGAAATTAAGAATGTTTTAAATGTTGAACCTCTTATAATTGCTGTTGAGCGTGATTCTGCAGAATATGAGTTTGTAAAAAATATTAAAAAGGCAAATTATAATACTGCATTTAATCAAGAGTCAGTGATTCAGCTGCTTCTTATGGGAAGAGCAGATATGATGGTAGGTGTAAGACATGTTGCCGAATATATGCTTGAAAAACACAATTTGTCTGACAAATATAAATTTAGCAACACTTATGAAACTCCTGTAGATTATTATATAGGCGTAAGTAAAGAATACCCAGGCCTATTAAAAATTATAGATACAGAGCTTAGATATTTAAAACTTGACGGTGAATATGAGAAAATATATGATAAATGGATTGATGATAAAAATTTACTAAAACAAAAAAAAATTGTAGGATTTTTAACTGCATTTCTAACAGCTGCTTTTTTGGTGATTATCGGGACGTTATTTATTAGCTTACAGTTAAAGCGCAGAGTAAATGAAAAAACTAAAGAACTTGTTAATATCAATAACGAGTTAGAAGATAAAATTACGGAAATCAGACATAGTAATGAGTTAAAAGATTTGATTTTAGAAAGTAGCCCTAGAAGTATTGTAATTTTTGACAATGATGGAGTAATTACTATCATGAATGAAAATGCATTAAAAATTTGTAATTGTACCCATCCCCTTATAGGAGAGAGTGTTTTTGATCTTATTCCAGTTAATTTAATGCTTTCTAATTATATTGAGTCAGTACTTAAATATGGCCAAAGGTACATGGGCGTAGAAATGGAATATAAATCGAAAGAAAGAAGTTGTGTATATAGATTTGCTATATATCCTCTCTTTGATTACGAAAAAAAAACAAGAGGGGCAATTATTACTATAGAAGATATAACTGATGAAAAATTAATAAGGGAACAGGCTGAAGAAAAGGAAAAAAACAGAGTTCTGACACAAATAATATCTGGAATAGCACATGAAATCAGAAATCCACTTACTTCAATAAAAACATATATAGAACTTCTTCCAAAAAAGAAGGATAATTTGGAATTTCAAAAACAAATATCAACCATTGTTCCACATGAGGTGGAAAGAGTAGATACTTTAATAACGCAGCTTATAGATTATACAAAACCCAAACCTAAAAACATAGAATTTGTAGTAGTATCAGATTTAATCGAATCCTGTGTACTTTTATTTAAGCCGGTAATAGACAGAAATAATATCGATTTGAATTTAAATATAAATGAAAATTTGTATATAAAAGTTGATAAAAATCATATTAAGCAAGTTATAATTAATTTGTTGTTAAATGCTATTGATGCAATTTGTGAAATTAAACAAAATAACACAGATAAATTATATAGGATAAATATTAATACTTACGAGATAGGTAATAGTATAGAAATAACTGTTGAAGATAATGGAATTGGCATGACTAAGGACGAGCTTAAGAAAGTGTTTGATTTGTTTTACACCACTAAATCAAACGGTACAGGAATAGGTTTGTCGTTGTCCAAGCAAATTGTTGAGGAGAATGAAGGGAAGATTGAAATTGAAAGTGAGAAATGTTTTGGAACAAAAATTGTAATTAGTTTTCAAAAAATTAATACACAATAGATGTTATATCCCTCATATGAGTTTCTCTTTTTAGGAGGTTAAGATGAATAAGAAAATTTTGATAATAGATGATGAAGCACCTATATGTTCTTCATTAACTTTTGCTTTAGATGATAAATATGAAGTCAATTCAACCACTGATCCTAAGGAAGGACTTAAAATGCTACTGAAAGAAAGCTATAATGTAGTGCTTCTTGATTTGAAAATTGGTAAAGTTGATGGCATAAATGTCCTGCAAGAAATAAAAAATATAGATAAATATATACAAGTAATTATTATGACCGCTTTTGGTTCTATATTGTCTTCTGTTGAAGCAATAAAAAAAGGTGCCTATACATATCTTACTAAGCCTATTAATTTAGATGAGCTTGATAAAGTTATACAGCAGGCTATTGAATATCAAGCGCTGAATGAAAAAATAGAATACCAAAATCACAGCATTAATAATAAACATGTTTACAATGGCATAATCGGTAAAAGTCCTGCTATGAAAAAGGTATTCAGTCTTATAGATAAACTTAAAGATGTAGATACAAGTGTTGTTATAACAGGCGAAAGCGGTACCGGAAAAGAGCTGGTAGCAAATGCATTGCATTACTCTGGAAAAAGGAAAAATGGAAAATTTGTTGCTTTAAATTGTGCTGCTATTCCGGAAACTTTATTGGAAGAAGAACTTTTTGGTCACAAAAAGGGCACTTTCACTGGTGCCATAACTGACAAGGTTGGTAAATTTGAATATGCTAATAACGGAACATTGTTTTTTGATGAAATCAGCGATATGTCATTGCAGCTTCAAGCAAAGCTTTTGCGCGTTCTTCAGCAAAATGAATTTACTCCATTAGGAGGAAATGAGTCTGTTAGCCTAAACGTAAGAATTATTGCAGCATCCAATAAAGAACTAAAAAAACTAGTTCAAGAAGGAAAATTCAGAGAAGACTTATATTTTAGAATAAATGTTTTTGAAATAAATTTACCTCCTTTAAGGCAAAGAAAGCAAGATTTACCGCTCTTAATAAGATATTATATCAGTATGTATAATATCAAATTGAATGAAAATGTAGCAGGAATGTCAAAAGAAGCTGAGGAATTAATGCTTAATTATGATTATACTGGTAATATTAGAGAGCTTAGAAACATTGTTGAACATGCGGTGTTGCTTGCAAAGGATGATGTAATAGAAGTCGATAATTTACCGGTTTCAGTTAGTGGTAAGAAATATGATAATAATGAATTTATATTAAATCTTAGTACTTTGACAGGTATAGATGACTTGGCCGGACTAACTTTGCAGGAAGCAGAGAAAAAACTTATATGTGCAGCTTTGAAATTAAATAATGGCCATAAAAAAGCTACTGCATCCATGCTTGGCATAAGTGAGAGAGGGCTTAGAAATAAAATCAATGAATATGAATTAAATTAATCATAAATAATACGGCAAAAATTTCCTTGTGGCAATTTTTGCCGTATTATTTATGATGAAAAGTTTATTAGTATATTAATATATTTTTTAATTTCATTAATATTTTAATCTTTTTTAGATATAAAAAAACATAATGCTGAATGGCATAGTAATTGCTATAAAGTATATAAATAAAAATACATCATGGAGGAAATTATGATTAAAAGAAAAATTGCTTTATTATTATCATTAACTATCTTAGCAGTAACTGCTGTAACAGGTTGTAGTAGTACTGCTCAAAAGCCTAGTACAGATGCAACACAAAATCAAACACAGGAATCAGCACAATTAGATAGGGGTAAATACTTCATAACAGTTGCTACTGGCCCAACAAGTGGGTTGTATTACCCAATAGGAGGAGCATTCTCCAGTGTGTTCCAAAATAAATTAGGATATAAATCTTCAACTCAATCAACAGGAGCGTCTGTAGAAAATATCGGCCTTATAAACAGTGGTGATGCTGAACTTGCAATAGTAATGTCTGATTCAGTGGCACAGGCATATGAAGCTTTTGGTGCTTTTGAAGGAAAAGAGCCTGCAAGTGATTTAAGAGCAATTTTGGGATTATATCCTAATTTTGTACAATTGGTAACAACAAAAGATACTGGTATAACAAAATTTGAAGATTTAAAAGGAAAAAAAGTAGGAGTTGGTGCTCCAAATTCAGGTGTTGAATTAAATGCAAGAATGATGTACGAAGCTCATGAAATGACTTATGAAGATAGCAAAGTAGATTACTTGAATTATGGTGAAGCAATCGATCAAATGAAAAATGGTTTAGTTGATGCAGTTTTTGTAACAAGTGGTATACCTAATGCAACAATTATGGAATTAGGTACAACAAAAGATATAGTTGTTGTTCCAATTGAAGGTGAAGGACTTAAAAACTTAACTGATAAATATCCTTTCTTTGTTGCAGATGTAATACCAGCTGATGTTTATGGTACTGATACTGATGTAAATACAGTTACAGTAAGAAATATAATGTTAGTAAGTAAAGAATTACCGGACGAAGTTGTATATGACTTAACAAAAGGTATATTTGAAAATATTGAAGATATTAAAGCATCACATTCAACAGCAGCAAAATTTATTTCTTTGGAAAATTCGCATATAGGTGTTAATATACCTTTCCATCCAGGCGCTGTTAAATACTATGAAGAAAAAGGAATAAAATAATAATATAATGATCTCTATTATAAAAAGTATGAAGAAGCAATTTATTGCTTCTTCATATTTAAAAAAAATCAGTATAACTTTATTTATTATAACATTAATAATAATAACTTTTTTCAAATTTGGATATAAAAAATATTTAATCATATCTAATCAAGAAACTAAAGAAATATATATGGACATACGTGTAGAAAAAGGAGATATTGTTCAGTATTCATGGATTCATTCATTCGAGCATATACCGTGGACAGAAGATTTTATAATACAAGTAAATAACAGTCTGATGCTCAATGAGATTACCGTTGCTGGATACGGTGCTGGAATACCCGAAAATAAAGGCAAAGTTACAATTGAAAATGGAATTATAATTATGAGAGAAATAAATCAAAATTTTAATGAAATAAACTGGATTAATTCAAATACAGCATTATCATTTATAAGTATAAATGGCAATAAAATAATTAAAGGTAAGGATTTGCCTCACCATGAACCATTAAATTTAATAGTTAAGGAGAAATTTACAATATGGACAAGATTTCATTAGATGTAAAAGATAAAGCAACTGAGGTGCAACAGACTGAAATCCTTGAAAAATTTGACAAAGAATCGAAAACAAGAAAGTTTGATAGCAAAAAATTAGATAGTGCAATATATTGGATTGCGGTAATAATATCAATGTATCACTTTACTACTTCTTTTGTGGGTTATCCTGCAACACATAAACATAGATCATTGCATGTTGCTATGATGCTTTTCATGACATTCT
>DIVM01000282.1 GCA_002435835.1 Firmicutes bacterium UBA6132 | reverse complement strand
AATTGAAGAAACTATAAAACAACATAATCCTGGAGCATTACTTGTTATACCTTATGATAATCCTACAGGACAACTTTATGACTATGAAACATTAAGAGAACTTGCTAAGTTATGTGTAAAATATAATATGTGGATGATTAGTGACGAAGCTTATCGTGAATTATATTATGTTGAAGGCAGCGAACTTGTTAGTATTTGGGGAATCACTGATGCAGATGTACCTGGAATAGAAGGTAGAAGAATAGGATTAGATACTGCTTCTAAAGTGTGGAATGCATGTGGTTTAAGAATAGGTGCATTAATTACTGATAGTGCAGAATATAACAACCGTTCTGTAGCTGAATATACTGCAAATTTATGTGCTAACGTAATTGGTCAGTACATATTTGGAGCATTAGCTCATGAAAGCAAAGAAGATATAGCTGGATGGTGCAAAAGCCTTCGTGATTACTATGGAGATTTAATTAAGAAAGTAAGCAGTGGTCTTAAAGAACAAGAACCAGGTTTAATTATTTCAAGCCCTGATGCATCTTTATATACAGTAATTGATGTAAGAAATGTTGTTAAACCAGGATTTAATGCAATTGACTTCGTATTATATTGTGCACAAGAAGGCGCTGTTGACTACAACGGAGTTCAAACAACTGTTCTAGTAGCACCTTTAAAAGGATTCTATGATATAGCTGAAGGTGAATTCAATCCAGGAAATACTCAGTTCCGTATTTCATACGTTGAAACACCTGAAAATATGTTAAAAGTTCCAGAAATATTTGTTAAACTTTTAAAACAATTTGAAGCTCAAAGATAATAAATAATATATATTTTAAATGAAAGCTATCTCTAATAAAGATAGCTTTTTTTGTCATGTAAATAATCTATTTAACATATAAGTATAATATAAAGTTTTAATTCGTTATTATAGCAATAAATTAATGTAATTTAAAGGAGGGTGAGAATGCTAAAATTTAAAGTAAAAGAAGGACATTCAATTACGTATACTAAGATTACAACAGCTTCCGATGCATTTGTATCTAATACAGCAACAATTAATTATTTGCTTTCAACTACTTCTATTATTTCAATGGTAATCGATTTATCGTGTAAATTAATTGATGATAAACTGCCGCAAAATTATATTACAGTAGGTAGAAAAATGGATATTTCACATTTAAATCCTACATTAATTGGAGATGAAATATCACTAACAGTTACTGTTAAAAGAATAGAAAATCATGAAATATTTCTTGAATTTGTAGTTACTGATAATAATGAAGTTGTTTGTATGGGTAGTTGTGAACGAGTTGTTGTAAATAAAGATAAATTATATGAAAATGCTTATAATAGAATTCATAAAAATAGTGGTGGTTAGGTGTATACCTAACCACTATTTTTTTATTTCGTTAATTTATATTGACATTATAAATAAAAAATATTATTATTAGTAAGTTAGTAATTTAGTAAATAAGTAAATAAAAAGGTTGAATATGAAAAGGAGAATAAAATGAAAATACCAACTACTTTAAAACATAAACCAGTTATAGTTTCAGAAAATTATGAAAATGTTGACGGCAGAAACGCTTATAATTCAGATGCAAAAGGACTTTCATTAGGATTGGCACAATGGAATGATAGAGGTAAAGTAGATATATCTGCTAAAGTTTGGAGATATACAGGAGAAAAGTGGTCAAGACAATCAGAAGAGCTACCACTTCACAGAGTTTTAGATTTAGCTATTTTAGTTTGTAGCACAAAATTGCATTTTAGTGGGTCTTATCGTTATAAAAAATTATATGATGAGGAAAAAACTGTTATAGACAGAATAGGGTTACAAGGTGATGCCATGACTGTTGAAGTATGTACTGATAATGAAAAAATAGATGAAGACATTAAATTATTTAATCAAGCTTTAAGTGATGATGATGAAATAATAGGTGAGAGATTACGTACTTTATCGAGATTATTAAATGAAATGGGTTACAACGGAAGGTGATTAGATTAAATGGATAGAAAAAAACAATTAAAAGAGCAGTATAAGCAAATGAAACCAGATATGGGAATATTTATAATACGTTCTAAAAGCAATAATAAATATCATTTACGAGTAACTCAAAATTTAAAAGGTGTAATGAATAGTACAAAATTTCAGTTAAATGCTAATGGATATCAAAATGAAGAACTACAAAACGAATGGACTGAATTTGGTGCAGAAAAATTTGAAATAGAAATTCTTGAAATACTTCAATATGATAAAGATGAATCAAGAACAGATTATAGTGAAGAACTTGATATTTTAAAAATTGTTTGGGATGAAAAACTATCAAAACAAAATTTTGATCCATATAAAGGAAAAAAATAAATATAATTAAAAACAGCTGTATGTTCAAATAACTAAAGCAGTTAATGTTCAAACAGCTGTTTTTGTTTATTATATTTTAAGTTAACTATTAGAAATTTCGTTTTTAATATTTTTTTTTATTATAGTCCTGATTTCTCCAATTAAATATAGTGAACCAACAAAAGCAACTATGTCATTTTGTTGAAGGCATTTTACTATTTCAAATGCTTCATGACAGTTATTTAATGGTGTCACAGGAATATCAAATTTCTTATGAATTAATTCAGCTAACTCAATAGCACTCATTGCTCTATGACTATTTGGTGTTAGCGTATAAATTTTTTCACAAATTGGTATTAAATAATCTAAAACACCTTCAGGGTTCTTGTCTCTTAGCATTCCATAAAACAAAATAATTTTTTTATCTTTGAAGTTTTCTTGAATTGATTTTGCAAAATATTCTATACCATTTTGATTATGAGCGCCGTCTAAAATTATAAAAGGTTTTTTACATATTATTTCGAATCTTCCGCTATATGAACAATTCTCAAAACCATTAATTATGCTTTTTTCGGTTATGTTTAAACCAATATTTTTAAGGATTTCTAAAGTCAGCAATACTGTTACAGTATTATAAAGTTGGTGAGGCCCTAGAAAATTTATTTTTAATTCAGGAAGATTAAATATATCATTTTTTAAATATTCAATAGTTTGTCCGTTTAAATCGCTATTTTTTAGTCTTATATTCTTTACATCTGCTTCAAATACAGTTGAACTTTTTAATTGAGCTTCTTCTTTTATTACGTTTTTAATAATCTCATCTTGAGGGTATATAACAACATTTGACTTTTCCTTTATTATACCTGCTTTTTCATATGCAATTTTTTCAATTGTATCACCAAGAAATTCTGTATGGTCGAGGCTTATGGAAGTAATTACTGAAACAAGACTGTTTTTAATTACATTGCTTGCATCATGCCTGCCTCCCATACCAACTTCAAGAACAAGAATGTCAATTTTTTGTTCTTCAAAATATTTAAAACCAATGGCCGTAATTAGTTCAAATTCAGTGAGATCTTTATATCCTTCATCATACATTATCTCTAATTTTTCTTTTACTTCAGAAGCAATTCTCGTAAGAGAATCTTTGTCTATGGGAGTATTATTTATTTGAATCCTTTCGTTAAATTCCTCAAGATGAGGACTTATGAACAAGCCTGTTCTATAACCGGATGATATAAGCACATTATTAAGCATATTACATGTTGACCCTTTTCCGTTTGTTCCTGTAACATGAACTATTTTATAACTTTTCTGAGGATTTCCCATGAGTTCAGTAAGTCGCCCATTTCTTTCCAACCCTTGTTTTGTACCATTGTTGCTAACTGCACGTATAAATTCAATCGCTTGTTCATAATTCATAATGCCACCTTTAAAATATATAGTATTTTATTTTTTCATACAGTTTTTTAAATAAAGTAATTAATTATATTATAATCGAAATTATATAATTGTTCAAATTAATAATTATAATTACATAATTTTCTAATGCCTTTTAATATTAAAAAACAGCTGAAAAGTAATTGAAGTTAAAACTAACTAACACATTGACTTTTTTTAATATTCTGATAACATAATATTTGATAATGTTTTCAACAGAAGATAAATTATAAAAGGAAACGAAAATATGAACAAAAGTATTATATATCTCTTTTATTTTACCGCATACACAGTTTTATTATTGTTTTTTGGCAAAAGTGGATTTAAAAAAACTAATAATTCGAGGGATTTTTTTGTAGCAGGTAACTCTTTAGGATTATCAACAAGTATATTTTCATTTTGTGCTACATGGTTTAGTGCAGCTTCAATGCAAGGTGTAACTGGCAACTTATATTCTTATGGTATTAGCACAGTATTATATGCAATTGTTCCTTGGTTTTTGGGAGCATTTATGCTTTTTATTATGTCATCAAAATTAAAAAAATATGATATATTAACAGTTCCGGAATTTTTTTATTTAAGATATAATAGTAAATGGCTTCAATCACTTGGAGGTATAATGATTGTTGTTATATATACACTATATATAACTATTCAAATTCGAGGTTTTGGTATTGTAATTTCTGAACTCTTGGATATTAGCTATTTATTTTCCATAATATTAATATATCTATTTATAATTTACATAACTTTTGGTGGATTATTTTCAGTATCTAAAACACATGGATTAAACTTAGTTTTAGTTATAGTGGGTATAATTTTAGCAACAGTTATTGTTTTGTATAATAGTGGGGGTATCATAATAATATTTGAAAAAGCAAAATTAATTGATACAAGACCATTTTTAAATTTTCCATATATAACGGAAAAAGGTGGAATGTTACATCCTTTTGCAAAAGGTCAAATGCCCCCTAGTGTAATTATTACATCCTTTTTTGGTTGGGGATTAGGATTGGCGTCAAATCCACAATATGCAATTCGAATAATATCTGCAAAAGATTCAAAAACAGCTTCTAAAATGATAAGCTATTCTGTTGTCATATTATCTATTTTATATATGGGACTTATTATAATTGGTATAGGTGGAAGGACTCTTGTTCCTACAATAAGATCAATACAAACTGTTGACGAAATATTCCCTTATATTATAAATAATGTAATATATTCACCATTTAGCGGATTGATATTAATAGCTATTGTATCAGCAGCTATTTCTACTGCTAATTCCCAGCTATTATTAGCATCTAGTGGATTTACTTATGACTTATATAAAAATTTAATAAATCCAAATATGAAAGAAGATAGTTTCTTAAATTTAAATAGGATATTTATATTTGCTGTTGGAACTGTATCGCTAATTTTAGCAATTAATCCTCCCAATAGTTTATTGATATATGGAGGATATCTTTGGGGATTTTTTTCTGCAACATTTTTAATACCATTGTATGGTGGATTATTTTGGAAAAAAGCTACTAAAGAAGGAGCGGTTGTCTCTTTTGTTATAGGATTTATAACAATTATTTCTTTTATGACATTTAATACAGGTAACAATATACATCCAGCATTTTTTAGCGTTATTACATCAGGTCTTTCATTTTATTTAGTGAGTATACATTTTTATAACAAGAGGGTTATACATCATGAAAATTGACATAGAAAATAAAATACTCATTCCTTTTATGATTTTAATAATATTATCTATTTTTACAATGAGTGCAGTATCATATTACAACAGTTATGAAATGTTGTTAAATAATGAAGTAGAATATTCAGAAAATGATTTAAAAGAAATGGTTTTACTTATAAGCACTGTTAATAAAGAAATTAAAAATGAAAGTGAAGCAAAAAAATATATTATTGATTTATATAAAAATTCTAAAAAAAGCAATTTAATTATTTATGAAAATAATGACATATTATTAGACACTAATTTTGATAGTAATTGGTCAAAAGACATAATTACTGATAAATTAGAAAATGAAAACAAAAGTGTTACAAAAGAAAATTATATTTTTGTATATGAAAAATATGATAAATATAACTGGGTTCTTGGTTACAGTATTAATAAAGATATATTATTTAATGAAGTAGTAGAAAAAGAAAAAAATATAATTTTAATAGCAATAGTATCTTTAATATTTTCTATGGAAGCAGCAATTTTAATATCATATAACATTTCTAAGCCTATAAAAAAACTTGCTGAACACTGTGATAAAATAATTGATCAAGACAGTTTTGATGAAAAAATAGAAATTAAAAGAAATGATGAAATAGGTTCGCTTTCAAGTGCATTTAATAATATGTTAATAAGGATAAAAAATAACACTGAAAAAATTACAGAAGTAACAAGATTTAATGAAGATATATTAAAAAGTATTCCTGCAGGTATTATAACAACAAATGAAAATGGGCATTTACTTTCTATTAATGAAGCTGCAAAAAAATTATTACATGAAAATAAAGAAAGAAATGTAGATGTTGATATTTTGGAAAATATACTTAAGCAGCTTAAGAATACATTGGATGAAAATAAAATGATAAATAATGTTTTACAATTTAATGACATGGATGGAAATAAAATTTATTTAGATGTTACAACTTCTTTGTTAATAGGGGTTGAAGGTTCAAATGACGGAGCAATATGCAATTTTAACGATATCAGTGAAAGAAAAAGGTTTGAAACAAATATGGATATTTTGGATAGGCTTACAACCATTGGGCAGTTTGCAGCAGGTATTGCACATGAAATAAGAAATCCATTAACTGGAATGAAAACAAGCATTCAGGTTTTAAAAAATAGACTATGTAAAGATGAAAACTCACCAAATGAAAAATTATTTATTGGTGTAATACATGAAATTGATAGAATTAATAAATTAATTACAAATTTATTAAATTTTGCAAAACCGAGAGTTTCATATTTTGAAGAAACAGATATAGTGGAAGTTTTGAACAGAGCATTAGATCTTGTTCGTAAATATGCTAAAGAAAATAATATTAAAATTCATGTAGAAGAAATATGTAAAAATAAAAAAATATATGCGGATAAAGCTCAAATAGAGCAAATATTTTTAAACATCATCAAAAATTCCATTAATGCAATAAACAAGGATGGCAAAATCAATATTTCAATTAGTGAAAATTTTGATGAAAATGGAAATTTTATTGAAATTGAATTTCAAGATAATGGATGCGGAATACATGAAAAAGATATGGACAAAATATTTAATCCTTTTTTTACTACAAGTAGTCAAGGGACGGGATTGGGTTTATCAGTAGTATATGAACTGCTAAAAAGCAACCAAGGTACAATTAATATTCAAAGTAAGTTAAATGAAGGTACTAAAGTTAAAATAGAGTTTTTAGCATATAAGGGTGAATGATATGAAAAAAAATATATTAATAATAGATGATGAAGAAATAATAAGACTTTCATTACAAGAAGGGCTTAAGGATTTAGGGTATAAAGTAGAAACAGCAAGTAATAGCAAAGAAGCTTTTGAAAAAATTAAAGAATTAAGACCACAGGTTATTTTTTTAGATATTCGTTTAAATGATGAAAACGGATTGGATATACTTCCTGAAATCAAAAAATTAGATTTAGATACTGAAGTAGTAATGATGACAGCTTATGGAGATACTGAATCTACAGTAAAAGCAATTAAACTTGGGGCATATGATTATATTAATAAACCATTTGATTTACAAGAAATAGATTTAATAATAAAAAGAATAATAAATAACCTACAACTACAAAAAAAAGTTTATATATTAGAAAAAGTTGAAAAAGAAAATCAGTTTAATATTGAACATTTTATTGGAGAACATCCGCTTATGAAGGATGTATTTAAAAAAATAGAGATATTATCCCAAAATGATGAAGTAACTGTTTTAATTAGGGGTGAGACAGGCACAGGAAAAGAAATCACAGCATCTGCAATTCACAAAAATAGTATAAGAAAAAATGCTACCATGTTAAAAATTAATTGCGGATCAATTCCTCAACAGCTCATAGAAAGTGAACTTTTTGGATTTGAAAAAAATGCTTTTACTGGAGCAAATGAAAGAAAAAAAGGGCTTATGGAAATTGCAGATGGTGGTACAGTTTTCTTAGATGAAATTGGTGAAATGCAAATGGAATTGCAAACTAAATTGTTACGATTTTTAGAGGAAAGAAAATTTAAGAGAGTCGGCGGTTTAGAAGATATTGAGGTTGACATTAGGATAATAGCAGCTACAAATAAAAATTTAGAGGAAGCTATAAAAAATAAGGAATTTAGAGAAGATTTATATTATAGATTAAATGTTGTTCCTATTATACTTCCACCTCTAAGGGATAGGGGTAATGATATTCTTATTTTAGCTAATAAGTTTTTAAAAGAATATAGTAAAAAATTTAACAAAAAAATAGATGGGTTTACTAAGGGTGCGGAGGAAGCTCTATTAAAATATTATTGGCATGGAAACATAAGAGAGTTGAAAAATGTTATAGAACGGGTTGTGTTGTTATCAGAAAGCAATGAAATAAGTAAAGAAAATTTACCTTTAGAAATTAATAATTATAAGAATTCAGTTAATAAATTCACTAACTTAGATGAAAATGATTTATATGATAATGAGAATGAAACAAAAAGTAAAATTTTTAATGGTGATTTTTCTTTAGAAAATGAAGTTGAAAAAATGGAAGTACATTATATTAAACTTGCATTAAAATATTGCAACAACAATCATACAAAGGCAGCTGAAATGTTGAAGTTAAGCAGGTTTTCCTTTAAAAGACGAATTGAAAAATATTTATAATATTTGAGCGGTTTGCATAAACAAGAGCGATACCGCTCCTTTTTTATGTGCTAAATCGCTCGGTATTTTTTATTTAAAATTAATTATTGTTGATATTTGGTGAATTTATATTTTTAAAAACATGGTATAGGTTTTGCATATATATTCTTAACACGACAAAAATTTTTAATTAGGAGGAACAATTATGTACAAAGTAGACTTAAATAGTGATGTGGGCGAAAGTTTTGGAAATTACAAATTAGGTTTAGATGAAGAAGTAATCAAATATATTTCATCTGCTAATATTGCTTGTGGATGGCATGCAGGTGATGCTATGGTGATGGATAAAACAGTTAAGCTTGCTATTGAAGAAAACGTTGCTATCGGAGCGCATCCGGGATTTCCAGATTTAATGGGGTTTGGAAGGAGAGACCTGAAAGTTACTAAACAGGAAGCTAAGAATTATATTAAATATCAAGTTGGTGCTTTATGGGCATTTGCTCAAAGCCATGGAGTTAAATTACAACATGTTAAACCTCATGGGGGATTTTATAACATGGCTGCAAAGGATAAGGAATTGTCAATGGCTATTGCAGAAGCTATTTATGAAGTTGATAAAGATTTAATTCTGATGGGTCTTGCAAACAGTGAAATGATAAAAGCAGGAAAAGAAGTAGGTCTAAAAGTTGCAAATGAAGTTTTTGCAGACAGGGCTTATAATGCTGATGGAACTTTAGTATCAAGAACAAAAGAAGGTTCCATGATACACGATACTGAACTTGCAATTTCAAGAGTTGTAAGAATGGTTAAGGAAGGTAAAGTTACAGCTATAACAGGTGAAGATATAGATATTAAAGCAGATTCAATTTGTGTTCATGGAGATAATCCTCAAGCTGTGGAATTTGTTAAATTAATAAGAAAAGCTTTAGAAGACGAAGGCGTACAAATTGTTTCTATAAAAGAATTTATTTAATAACGCAATAATAAAAATTATAATAATAGGAGATATATTATGGAAAAAAATATTAAAAAGCCTGCAACAAAGGATAAAAAGAATTTGTCAGTACTTATAGGTGCAGCATTTTTAATGGCAACATCTGCTGTTGGACCTGGCTTCATGACTCAAACAGCAACTTTTTCTGAAAGTTTAGGCGGGACAATGGGATTTGTAATTTTAGTCTCAGCTATTTTAGAGTTAATTGCACAGCTAAACTGTTGGAGGGTAATTTCAGTTTCTGGAGCTCGTGGACAAGACATAGCAAATAAAGTATTGCCAGGATTAGGATATGTAGTAGCAGCTTTTGTTGCATTGGGTGGACTTGCATTTAACATAGGAAATGTTGGTGGAGCTGCTTTAGGTTTAAATGTTATTTTTGGTATTAATGTTCAGTTTGCAGCTGCTATTGGAGGAATTATAGGTATAATTATATTTGCTAATAAAAAAGCTGGTGCTGCAATGGATAGATTTGCACAAGTAATGGGCGGAGTAATGATAATATTGATTGGATATGTTGCGATAGTGTCAGATCCACCTGTTGGGGAAGCAATAAAAGGAACTTTTATGCCTGCTTCAATGCCATTTCTTCAAATATTGACATTAGTTGGCGGAACTGTAGGCGGTTATATAACATTTTCAGGTGGTCACAGACTTGTTGATGCAGGTATTACAGGAGAAGAAAATTTAAAACAAGTAAATAATTCAGCACTAATGGGATTAGGAGCTGCAACTATTGTAAGAATATTATTGTTCTTAGCAGCACTTGGAGTTGTATATGCTGGAAACAAATTAGATCCAGCTAATCCACCAGCATCAGCTTTCCAAATAGCTGCAGGTACAGTGGGTTATAAAATATTTGGGGTAGTATTTTGTGCAGCAGCTCTTACATCAATAGTTGGAGCAGCATATACTTCAGTATCTTTCTTAAAAACATTGTCTAAACCTATAGCCAAATATGAAAACAGGGTTATCATAGCATTTATAGCAGTATCAACATTAATATTTATGATAATAGGAAAACCAGCGAAATTGTTAGTATTAGTAGGTACTTTAAACGGGCTTATTTTACCTCTTACATTATCAACAATATTGGTTGCTTCAAAAAGAAAAGATATTGTTGGTGATTACAAGCATGCTCAATGGTTGTTTATTGGTGGTTGGATTGTTGTAGCAATAACAGCATATTTAGGATTAAAAGCACTTCCTGGTATTGCAGCAATATGGAGATAGAAAAAGGAGTTAATTATGTATGACAAAATAAAATATCTTCCAGCAGGTGATAAAGCACTCCTTATGGAATTTGGAAATGAAATTGCGAAGGATATTAATGCTAAAATCAGAAATGTGGTAAGATTTTTAGATGAAGCAAATTTAGAAGGAATTGANNGAATTGAAGAAATACTTCCAACATACAGATCAATTATGATTATGTATGACCCTATAAAAATGCAATATGATGAATTAGTAAAATTGCTTGAAATTTTTAGCAACAAAACTGCGGAAGGTGAAAAGGAAATAATTAAAATAGTTGAAATACCTACTTTGTATGGCGGCGAATATGGGCCTGATATTAACTTTGTTGCAGAACATAACAATATAACAACGGATGAAGTTATTAAAATTCATACGGGTACGGATTATCTTGTTTATATGTTGGGATTTACTCCCGGATTTACGTATTTAGGTGGAATGAGTGAAAAGATATCTACACCAAGGCTATCATCCCCAAGGAAAAAAATACCTGCAGGCTCTGTAGGTATTGCAGGCTCTCAAACAGGTATGTATCCATCTGAAACACCGGGTGGCTGGCAGTTGATTGGAAGAACTCCTTTGAAATTATACAATCCTGAAAATGAACCTCCTGTTATGTTAAGTGCAGGTGATTATGTTAGATATGTTTCAATTACAGAAGAAGAATATGTGGATATACAAAAAAAAGTTGTAGAAGGAAGTTATAAAGTAAATGTCATAATTTCTGATGGAGGTGATCTTCATGAGTAGCATAAAAATTTTAAAAGCTGGATTTTTCACTACTGTTCAGGATTTAGGACGTATAGGTTATCAAAAATTTGGAATGCCTGTAGCAGGAGTTATGGACAATTTTTCATATAGGGTTGCAAATTATCTTGTTGGAAATGATGAAGGTGAAGCTGTTCTTGAAGCAACTTTTTTAGGACCTGAATTAGAATTTTGTTGTGATTTATCAGTTGCTATAACAGGAGCAAATATGAAGCCAAAATTAAACGGTAAAGAAATTCCCATGTGGGAAAGCTTTAAAGTTACTAAAGGCGACAAATTAGCACTTGGTGGAATAGTAAATGGAATTAGAAGTTATATTGCATTTAGTGGAAAAATAGATGTAGAACTTGTCAACAACAGTAAATCTACTTATACAAAATCAGGAATTGGTGGTTTTAATGGTAGAAGATTAATGGACAATGATGAATTAAATATAATCGTTTCAAACAATATGATTTCAGGTAAACATTTAGATCATAAATATATCCCAGAATTTAATAAGAAAAATAAAATTAGAGTAATTTTAGGACCACAGGATGATTATTTTACGGATGATGGAATTAAGTCATTTTTAAATGAAAAAGGTTATAAAATAACTAATGAAGCTGATAGAATGGGATATAGACTTGATGGAGAAAAAATTTCGCATAAAGAAAAAGCGGATATAATATCCGATGGAGCATTGTTTGGATCAATACAAGTACCAGCCAATGGACAGCCAATAATTCTTATGGTTGATAGACAAACTACAGGTGGTTATACAAAAATAGCTACAGTTATTTCATCTGATTTACCAAAGCTATCCCAAATGGGCAGCGGTAGTGAAATTATATTTGAAAAAATTACACTAAGAGAAGCTCATAATATATATAAAGAATATGAAAAAAGTCTTTCTGATATTAAAAATCAAATTTCAAGTTCACATTTAATAAATAAATTAGCAGACATACCTGCTGTTAATCCTATCAGTAATATTAATGTGGGACTTTCAAAAAGAATGAATGTAGTTGTTAATGGAAACAGTTTTGTTGTTGATGTGCAAGAAATAAGATAACTAACAAAATGATTAATTTAGTATTATATAAATAGAAAGGATGCGTAAATATGGCTAATTATCATGATTTATCTCCAAAAGAAGTAAGGCAGTTAATTAGGGATGAAGAAATTAAAATACCCACTTCAGGTATGTGCGGAGGATATGCTCAAGCAAACCTTGTAATATTACCTAAAAAATATGCTGAAGATTTTAAATTATTTGCAGAGTATAATCCTAAACCATGTCCTATACTTGAAATAACAAAACCTGGATGTTTTACTACACGTAAAACTGCAGATAATGCAAACATCATAACTGATATACCAAAATATTTCATATATAAAAATGGTGTGAAAGTAGATGAATGTGATAATGCAGAGAAATATTGGGGAGATGATTTTGTGTGCTTCCTTATTGGTTGCAGTTTTTCATTTGAAGAAGCAATGATAAAAGAAGGAATTGATGTTAGACATATATCAATGGGTTGTAATGTGCCTATGTATAAAACAAATATACAATGCAAACCTGCAGGAATATTCAACGGACCATTTGTTGTAAGCATGAGACCCATGAAGCCTGAGGATGTAGAAAAGGCATTTGAAATAACGGGAAAATTCCCACATGTCCACGGTGCACCAATACATTTTGGAAATCCTAATGAAATAGGGATAAAGGATATCAATAAACCTGATTATGGCGATGCTGTAACAATAAAAGAAGGAGAAGTGCCAGTATTTTGGGCATGTGGAGTTACGCCACAAGCTGCAATAGAAAATGCTAAACCTGAAATAGTGATAACACATGCACCTGGTCATATGTTTATAACTGATATACTTAATGAAGAAATAGAAAAGTTATTTTAATTTATTTTGAAATCATATAAAAATATGATTAATCCTGTAAGTTAAATTTTTGCGTCATGTCATCCTGAGCGATAGCGAAGGATCTTATAAGTTAAAAATAAATCCAAAATACTTGAAATAAGCTCAAATATTTTGGATTTTTATTATGCTAATAAAAATAAGCATATATATATATTTAATTTATATAAAAATACCTAAAACTTCAATTGGCTTATTAATTAAATCTTTTATATTTTTTAAATCTGATTTATCAATGCTGATTAAACAGCAGCAAGAAGGGCCTCCTGAAGTAGTTAAGTCCATAGATATATTTTCATTATATTCAAAATTTAAATTATTATATGAAAGTAAATCATTTAATTCTTTTTTAATACCTCTTGAACCAACTGGTAGTATTTCTTTTACATAATCACATAAATATAATGATTCAAAATCCGGTACATCCATTATTTTATCAGGATTTTTAAGTACATCATTACCTACAAATGGAATACCTAATACAACGCATATATCATTTTTATTTGTTTTTTTATATTTAAGTTTATCTTTATCGCATATACCAATACAAGTAATTCCCATGGATGTTTGTACAGTTTTCATATTTTCTTCAGTGCTTCCAGTTAAATGAACTTGGCAAGTTTTTAATTTGCTGATTGCTTCATTAAATCCTTCTATTAATTGTTTTCCAGTATCATTCATTTCCACAGCTAAACCATCTGCAAAAACCATGGGCTTAAACCCCATACTAAATAACTCTGAAAAAACAACTTTAGCAGTTTGATAAGCAGTTACTTGAGGAGATGCTTTAACAACATCACATTCTTTCATTCCTATAGCCCCGCTTGAATCACAGGCAATACCTAAGTATCTTTTTTCGTCAATTGATATTAAAGTTAAATCTCTTAGTTGTTTAATTTCCAATTTATGCTCCTTTTGCAATTATAAATTTTTACTACCGCATACTAAAGTCTAAGTATTTTATCACATAATTGTATAGTTTATCAAATCATTTAAGAATTTCTGTACAAAAATGCAAATATATAATAAAATAAAGATAATACATTTTATATAATTATTAAATTTATTTAATAATAAAGCTATTTACAAAATAAATTTAAATGTTATAATAAATAATATCGGAACATTGTTCCAACTATGCAAGGAGGGGTTTCATGTCTGAATCAATAGTTTCCGTAGAACGTGCACTGGACGTAATATTGATACTTTACAACAATGGCAAAGAAATGGGTATTTCGGATATAAGTAGAGAATTAGGACTGCACAAAAGCACAGTACACAGAATACTAGTAAGTTTAGAAAAAAAGAAATTTGTATACCAAAATTTAGAAAATGAAAAATATTGGCTTAGTATGAAGTTCTATGCTATTGGATTGCTTGTTGGTGAAAAAATTTCATTAGTTGATGTAATAAAGCCTTTTGCAAAAGAATTGTTTGATGAATTTAATGAGGTAGTAAATGTTTCTGTTTTAGATGAAGATGTTTCAAATGGTTATAAAAGCTTAATAATTTTAAAAGAATCGGATTTCAATAAAGTATTATCTGTTAATCCACATATCGGTTCTTATTCAGATGCTTATGTATCTTCTGTAGGAAAGTGTTTGCTTGCTTTTTCTAAAGATATTGATTATAACAAAATAATTAAGCATCCCATAAAACAATTTACAAAGAATACCATAAAGAACCATGAAGAGCTAATGAATGTTTTACAAAAAGTAAAAGAAAATGGTTATGCAATAGATAATGAAGAACAAGAAATTGGTTTAACTTGTATTGGTGCACCAATTTTAGATAAAAGCGGTTATGCTATTGCTGCCATAAGTATTTCGGGTCCAAGCTCAAGGATTAAAGTTGGAGATTTCAATAAAAAAATTCAAAAAGTAAAGAATATAGCAAATAAAATAAGCTTATCTTTAAAATAAAAATATATTATATATATTTTTATTTATTTAAAATAATCGGAACGACGTTCCAAACAAGCGGAGGCATAAATGAGAATTCTTGTAATTAACCCTGGAGGAACTTCAACAAAAATATCTGTTTTTGAAAATAAAGATGAAATATATAAAACAAATATTAGCCATACTCAGGATGATTTAAAAGATTTTAAAAATGTATTTCAACAGTTAAAATATAGAAAAAATTTAATTATCAAAACTTTACAAAATAATAATTATCAAATTGAATCATTTAATTGTATAGTTGGCAGGGGCGGTTTAATGAAACCTATTTTAGGAGGTACATATGAAGTTAATGATTTAATGATAGAGGATTTAAGAAATGCAATAAATGGAGAACATCCTTCTAATTTAGGAGCGGTTATAGCAAAAGAAATTGGAGACAGCATTGGGGTACAATCATACGTAGTTGATCCTGTTGCAGTTGATGAGTTTGATGAAATATCAAGAGTTACTGGAATTTCTGATATAGTTAAGGCAAGTTGGATGCATGCTTTAAATCATAAGGCAGTTTGCAGAAAAGTTGCAGAAGAAATGGGTGGAAAATATGAAGATTATAATTTTATAGTAGCTCATTTAGGTTCAGGTATTTCCATTGCACCTCATTACAAAGGAAAAATGATGGATGGAAGCGGCGGAAGGTCTGACGGACCATTTTCTCCAGAAAGAAGCGGAGGCTTGCCAACTTATGCATTAGTTCAGTTGTGTTATTCTGGCAAATACACTCATAAGGAAATGGTTAACAAAATCAGCAATATAGGTGGAATGTATGATTATTTAGGCACAAAAGATTTAATTGAGGTTGAAGAAAGAGCTACGAATAATGATAAAAAAGCAAAACTTATATTGGATGCATTCATTTATAAGGTTGCTAAAGAAATTGCAATGTATGGTGCTTCTGTATATGGCAGGGTTGATAGGATAATTTTAACAGGGGGTATTGCATATTCTAAATTAATCACAGAAGAAGTAATTAAAAGAATATCATATTTAGCTCCTGTAGAAATAATTCCTGGTGAAATGGAAATGAAAGCGTTAGCTTTAGGTGCTTACAGAGTACTTAATAACATAGAAAAAGCTAAAATTTATGAGTAGGGGGTAGTATGTTAACAAATTTTGAAGATTTATTACAAAAGGCAAAAACTGTAGGTACATTAACAGTATCCGTAGCCCAAGCAGAAGATGAAGAATTGCTAAAAGCAATTAAAATTGCGCAAGATTTGGGATTAATATATCCGGTATTAGTAGGCGATAAAAATAAAATTGAACAAATTGCAAAAGATGTTGAATTAAAAAAATTTGAAATAGTTAACACCAATAATGATGATGAAATAGCCCTAGAAGCTGTAAAAGTAGTTAAAAGCGGCAATGCTCAAGTTCTTATGAAGGGTCTTGTAAATACTTCAATATTTTTAAGAGCAGTTCTTAATAAAGAATATGGATTAAGGACTGGAAGATTGTTAAGTTTATTGGCTGTATATGAATTGCCAGGATATCACAAATTGCTTTACTGCACTGACAGTGGTGTTAATGTTAATCCTAATATAGAGCAAAAAAAAGATATATTGACTAATGCGTTATATGCTATGCAGGGTATTGGTTTTGATTGCCCTAAGGTAGCAGTTTTATCATCAAATGAGATGGTAGATCCTAAAATACCTTCTACTGTGGATGCAGCTCAATTAGTTTACATGGTTAAAAATAACATAATACCTAATTGTATAATTGAAGGTCCTGTTGCATTTGATGTTGCGTTTGATGCCCATGCTGCAGAACATAAAGGCATTGACAGCAAAATATCAAGTGATGTGGATTTATTGGTTTTTCCTAATATTGAAACTGGAAATGTTTTAGGTAAGTCTTGGTTACATTTTAATAAAGCAAAATGGGCGGGAATTATTTTAGGAAGCTCAAGCCCAATAATACTTGGTTCAAGGTCTGATACAGCTGATGTAAAATTAAACTCTATTGCTTTAGCGTGTTTATCATCAAAACAAATATAAATATAAAAATGGAGGAATGAAAGTAATGATATATGCAAATCGTATGGAAAAATTAAAACCATCGGATATTCGAGTAGTTGGTAAACTGGTTGCTGCAAACCCGGGAACGATATCTTTTGCTGGAGGCTTACCTGATCCAAAATTATTTCCTAGTGAGGAAATTAAACATGTAACAAATAAAATATTGGAAGAAAATTCAGGTGTTGCACTTCAATATGGATTGACATTGGGCAGAGTATCTTTAAGAGAAAAAATAACTGGTCTTATGGCAAGAGAAGGAGTTAAAGCTTCTGTCGATAACATAATGATTACAACTGGTTCACAGCAAGGTTTGACTCTCAGCACAATGGTTTTTCTTAACCCGAGTGATGTAGTGATTACAGAAAACCCAAGTTATTTAGGAGCATTAGCTGCTTTTGACCCATATGAAACTAAATATATAGGTGTAAATGGTGATGAGCATGGTATGCATATGTACGATCTTGAAAACGTTCTAAAAACAACTCCAAATGTAAAGATGATTTATGTTATACCGAATTTTCAAAATCCAACAGGCAGAACTTGGTCTTTAGAAAAAAGAAAACAATTATTAGAAATTGCTAACAGATACAATTTAATAATATTAGAAGATAACGCATATGGTGAAATAAGATTTGAAGGTGAAAGAATTCCATCAATTCAATCCCTTGATACAGAAGGCAGAGTAATTCATTTAGGTTCATTTTCAAAAATATTATCTCCAGGCCTTAGAGTAGCATGGGTATGTGCTGATAAAGAATTAATTCCTAAATTTGAACTTGTTAAATATGGCTGTGACTTACAATCTGCTGAATTTGCTCAAATGCAAGTTGATGAATTTTTGGCAAATTATGATTTGGATGAACATATTGCTAAAATTAATAATGTATATAAAAGAAGAAGAGACTTAATGTTAGAAGTAATTGAAAATGAATTTCCAAGTGAAGTTGAATATTATTATCCAGAAGGTGGAATGTTTGTTTGGGTAGAATTGCCAGAACATATTAATACCAGAAGATTGCTTGAAAAAGCAGTAGAAAGAAAAGTTGCTTTTGTACCTGGAGGCTCTTTTTACCCACAAAATGATTGTGAAAAATCTATGCGTTTGAATTTTTCAACTATGGAAGATGATAAAATAGTATCAGGCATGAAAATTCTTGCAGAAATAATAAAAGATAGTATTTAAAAATTAAGTATTTATCAAAAAAATATGAGGGAAAGTTTCTATAACGAAAATATACCATTTGAATTAATATAAGAAAAAACAGAGGTTGTTATGGATATAAATATAGAAAGAGTAGTTGAATTATACAGAAGTAAAATTTTAGAAGTATCTCAATATATATATGAGAATCCTGAAATCGGCTTACAAGAGTATAAATGTTCAAATAAAATAGTTGAAATGTTAAAAGATGAAGGTTTTGAAGTAGAGTATAATTTCAGCGAAATGCCAACGGCGTTTGTAGGAAGAAAAAAGAAAGGCAATGGTCCTAAAATTGCTTTTATGGCAGAATATGATGCTTTGCCTGAAATTGGAAATGCTTGTGGTCATAATCTTATAGCAGCTATGAGTTTTGGTGCAGCAGTAGCTTTGTCAAAAGCTTTGGATGATTTTGATGGAGAAATAATACTTGCCGGTTCACCTGCTGAAGAACTTGGGGAAGGCAAACCTTTTTTAATTAAAAAGGGAGTGTTTGATGATGTAGATGTTGCAATGATGATACATCCAAATAATAAAACATTATATGAAGCAAATGTGCTTGCGATTGCAGGAATTGATTTTAATTTTTATGGTAAAGCAACACATGCTGCAGCAAATCCTGATTTAGGTGTAAATGCATTGGATGCAGTATTCCTGATAAGAGTAAAGTAAGATTGGAAATGAGAGCAAAGGATCAAAGGTATTTTTTCGAATTAATAGAAAAAGTTAAAATATGTGCAGAAGCTGCAGCATTAGCAACCGGATGCAGATTAGAATGGAATCACTTTGAGCCTAATTGCGATAGCATGACAACTAACCAAAATTTGTTAGAGTTATTCAAAAAAAATATAGGCTTATATGATATTGAAGTTGATAAAGTAACAGAAACAGGCTCTACAGATATGGGAAATTTAAGTCAAATAGTACCTTCAATTCATCCTTGGCTTAAAATGATTGAAGGAACTGCCAATCTTCATACAGAAGAATTCTTAAATGAATTGACTTCTGAATATACAAAGGATAGAACAATACTTGGAGCGAAACTCTTAGCTTTAACAGGATTGGATATACTTAAAAATCCTGAAAATCTAATAGATATAAAAAAAGAGTTTAATATGAAATAATAATCATTCGGAACGATGTTTCGTTAATAAAGGAGGTTTTTATGGAAAGGGTATTAACTAAACCAAATAGATGTAAACAATGTGAGCTTTGTAAAGATAGTTGTCCTACAAAATCAATTTCATTTTCAGAAAATATAAATGATTCAGGATACAATTATACAATTATAAATCATGAAACATGTACTGCATGCGGGATTTGCTATACTGTATGTCCTGACGGCGTGTATGAAGTATTATTAGGAGATAAATAGATTAAAAAGTAAATGGAGGTAATATAAATGGGAGACATGATAAAAGGAAATGAGGCTATCGCAGAAGCTGCAGTAAGAGCTGGTGCAAGATTTTATGCGGGATATCCAATAACTCCTTCAACAGAAATAATGGAGTATCTTTCTACTAGATTGGATGAGGTTGGAGGAGCATTTGTTCAAGCAGAATCTGAAATAGCAGGTATAAATATGGTAATAGGAGCTGCATCATGTGGAGTAAGATCTTTTACAGCTTCTTCTGGACCAGGAATCAGTTTAAAGCAAGAAGGAATGACAACACTGTCAGATGAAAATCTGCCAGTTGTAGTAATAAATATGGTTAGATACGGAAATGGTATTGGTACATTATTAACTGCACAATGTGATTATTTAAGAGAAACAAGAGGCGGCGGTAATGGAGATTACAGATGTATAGTATTATGCCCTGATAGTATACAAGAAGCTGTTGATCTTGTTACATTAGCTTTTGATATTGCAGAAAAATATAGAATGGTATGCGTAATTATGTCAGAAGGTGCCTTAGGACAAATGATGGAGCCATGCGATCTTCCACCAATGCAAGAGGCAAAAAAATATAGCTGGGGATTTGATGGAAAATATACTAATAAATTAGTAGGTATATTTGACAGGGACAGTTTAAAGGAAGCAGTAGAGTTAAATGAACGATATAACAAAGTAAAAGAAAATGAACAAAGATGGGAAGATAATTATACTGAAGATGCAGAATATGTATTTGTATCATATGGACTTCCTGGAAGATCTACAAAAGGAGCTGTAGAAAAGCTAAGAGCCGAAGGGCACAATGTAGGTTTTATTAGACCAATAACAGCATGGCCATTCCCAGAAAAAGCATTTGATAAAGTCAATCCAAATGTAAAAGGTTTCATTTCTATAGAAGCTAATGCAACAGGTCAAATGGTAGATGATGTGGCATTAACAGTTAAGAAAAAATTTAATATCAATGTGCCCGTTTATTGCAATCCACATGTTTATGGAGTACCTGCAATGAAGACTATTAAAGAAGACTATTACAAGGTAATAGCAGGCGAAATGAAGGAGGTATACTAAAATGACTAAAGCTAGAAAATTTCCAGAATCGATTAATAAGCCAATGGGGTTTTGTCCTGGATGTGGCCATGGTGTTGTAATAAGACTCATAGCAGAATGCCTTGAAGAATTAAAACAGGACAAAAATGTAATATATGGTATTGGAGTAGGATGTTCAAGTTTATTAGGTGGTGGCCTGGAAGTGGACAGACGCCATTGTTCACATGGCCGTGCAGGGGCAGTATGCACAGGTATAAAAAGAGTTAATCCAGATAACTTAGTTATAGCATATCAAGGAGATGGAGATGCATATAGCATAGGACTTGCTGAAACAACAGCAGCTGCATACAGAAATGAAAATATGACTGTATTCATAGTAAACAACACTAATTATGGAATGACTGGTGGACAAATGAGCCATACAACATTGCCTGGACAAGTTACAACCACATCACCTTTAGGTAGAAATTGTAATGTTACAGGTTTTCCAATAAAGTTTCCTGAACTAGTAGCAACTCAATTTAATGCAGCATATTCGGCAAGAGGATGTATTACTAACCCAGCTAATATAAATAAAACAAAAAAATATATTAAAAATGCAATCGAAGCTCAAATAAATAATGAAGGGTATTCAGTTGTAGAAATTCTTATAACTTGCCCTACTAACTGGGGTATGACATCAACAGAGTCTAAAATTAAATTAGAAAAAGATATAATTCCATACTTTCCATTAGGCGAGTTTAAAGTAAGGGAGGTAAAATAGATGAAAGAAATAGTATTTGCTGGTGCAGGTGGGCAAGGAGTACTAACATCTGGTTTATTGATATCGCAAATTGCAGTATTTAAAGGATATCATGCAACATGGATTCCA
>DIVM01000083.1 GCA_002435835.1 Firmicutes bacterium UBA6132 | reverse complement strand
TAAATATAGCACAAATATTAACTTATCTATAATGATTATTATTTTTATAATTATTGCTTTAACACTTTTTATAGCGATTTTTCAGTTAAATAAATATTTAGTAGGACCATTAAGTTTGTTGTACGGAGGATTAAATAATTACAATTTAATTAGTTATAAAACTAAAAATAATAGTAAATTATCAAATGAAAATGATTTATCATTAGTAGTTAATGAAATAAAATCAAGATTTGATAAGCTTGCTAAATTAATAGAATTAATTGAAAATTTAAATAAGGATGTATCATTTGAAGGTATTTTAAAGTATATTTATTCTTCTTTTTATGATTTTATTCCTTATTCTCACATAGGTGTTGCTTTATTGCATGATGATTGTGAAACACTTGAAGCATCCTACGGGATATCAGACCAAACCATTGAAGATATATCTGTGAAAATGGTTGGTTTAAAAGTAAATATTAATAATACAAGCTTAATAAAAGTAGTTGAAAGCGGAATTCCAAGGGTTATAAATGACTTGAATAAATATGTAAATAATAATGGTAGACAAAATTACTACAATAAAATATTTATAGAAGCAGGAATAAAATCTTCTATCACTTTACCGCTCATAATAAATCGTAAAACAGTTGGAATTATATTTTTTTCATCGGTATATAAAAACATATATAAAACTGAACATATAAAATTTTTAGAAACTTTGTCAAGCAGTATAGCTCTAAGTTTTAATAAAAATATTTTTATTGATGAACTTTTGTATAGCACTTTAATAGCTCTTGTAAAAATGTCAGAAGCAAGGGATGAAGATACTGGTGACCACCTCGATAGGATGAAAAAATATTCTATTAAAATAGCCGAATTATTATTGGAAGACGGCATTTATGAAGACGAAATTACAATAAGCTTTTTAAAAGATATTGAAAGATTTAGCCCCATGCATGATATAGGTAAAGTTGGAGTTAGGGACGGTATATTGTTAAAGCCAGGGAAGCTTAGTCTTGAAGAGTTTGAAATTATGAAAAAACATGCTGTTTATGGGGGAGAAATTTTAAGGGCAGCAGAAAGCAACATCAATAAGCAAAATCATAGCATGTTTAAAATGGGCATTCAAATCGCTGAAGGACATCATGAAAAATGGAATGGAACAGGATATCCTAATAAGAAATCAGGTTATGATATACCTTTAAGTGCAAGAATTGTTGCAGTGGGGGATGTATTTGATGCATTGACAAGCAAAAGACCTTATAAAGAAGCTTTTAATTTTGAACAATCTTTCAATTATATAGTTGAAGGAAGAGGAATCCATTTTGATCCCAACATAGTAGATTGCTTAATAAAACATAAAAGTGAAATGTTTCAATTGTATTCTGAGGCTCAAATATATATAACTGAAAATGTTCATGCATCATAATAAATGGTTACTTTAAATTTTTAGTAGAATTAAATTATATAAATGAAATCCAATAAACTAAGTTTAGTTTAGCGGATTTCTATTTTTATGGACAATTATTATAAAAAATATTATAATTCAATGTAAACGCAAATAATAAATAAGCGAGGCTTAAATGAAATATATATTTGTAATTAATCCTATTGCTGGAAAAGGGAGTATCCAAAATCATATAATAAAGAATATTAAAAATTACTTTGAAAATATAGATGAAGAATATGAAATTTATATAACTAAATTTAAAGGTGATGCTAAAGATTATGTTTCTAAAAAATGTGAAGAGAAAATTCCAATGGTATTTATAGCATGCGGTGGAGATGGTACTCTGCATGAAGTTGTAAATGCTGTTTGCAACTATAAGCATGTAAGTGTGGGCGTTATACCATGTGGTTCTGGAAATGATTTTATTAGAAATTTTGAGAACTTTACTTTATTCAACCACATTGATGCGCAAATTAAAGGAAGATCCGTTTTAATAGATTTAATTAAAATAAATGAAGAATATTCTGTTTCAGTATGCAATATAGGCCTCGATGCTGATGCTGCATTTAATATGACTAAGTTTAAAAAAATTCCATTTATAAGTGGAACTGCTTGCTATATTTTATCATTACTTTATTGTTTATTTAAAAGCCTTGGTGTAAATTTACATATAGAGTTTGATGATGGGAAAACATTGAATAATTCATTTTTGCTTGGTGTTGTGGCAAATGGAAGCTATTATGGTGGCGGATATAAATGTGCTCCTTTAGCAAAAATAAACGATGGAATTTTAGATATATGCTTTATTAAAAAAATTTCAAGATTAAATATTTTAAAATTATTAAATAGTTACAAAGAAGGAACTTATTTAAATAATAATAAAATAAATCAATTTATTACATATAAAAAATGCAAAAGTATAAAAATAAAAAGCAATAATTCATTTAACTTTTGTGTTGATGGAGAAAACATTATACATAATCATATTGAATTAAATATATGTGAAAATGCTTTAAATTTCTGGTTGCCAAATGATGTAAATTTAATTAGAAATTAAACGCTAAAGATTAATATTAAATTAAGATATTTGATATATGATATATTAAAATAAGAACGTAACGTATAACTAATAGTTCTTAGGAGGTTTACTTTGAGAATATTAATTGTTG
>DIVM01000243.1 GCA_002435835.1 Firmicutes bacterium UBA6132 | reverse complement strand
AAATTAATAATAAAGAATCTGAATTAATAAAAAACATAATCTATTTTTATATTCAAATTTTATTTTAATTTTATAAAAAGATAATAAATTAACCAAAAATATTACTTTTAATTGAATCAAAAAAATAATATTAAGGAGATTATAAACTGGAAGATTTTATTCTCAAAACAGAGTTATTAACAAAAGACTTTATAGGATTAAGAGCTGTAGACAATTTAGACATAAGCGTTAAAAAAAATAACATACATGGGATTATTGGTCCAAATGGTTCTGGGAAATCTACATTTTTTAATTTAATTTCTGGCGTTTTAAAACCTACCTCTGGGAAAGTTTTTTTTGACGGTATAGAGACGACTGGAAAAGATGCACATCAAATGGCTAAGATGGGAATGTGTAGAACTTTTCAAAATGGAAAATTAGCTTCTGATTTAACAGTATTGGAAAATATAATGACAGGAGCTTATTGGTGTACAAATATTGATTTTCTTGGAACATTTTTTCATCTTCCTTTCTGGCCTTCCAAACAAGAAAAATATATTAAGGAAACAGCTTTAAAAATATTAAAATTTATTGGAATGGAAGAATATAAAGATAGAGAAGCAAAGGATCTTTCATGGTTTGAAAGACAATTTGTACAAATAGGCCGTTCTATGTTTGGAAAACCTAAATTATTATTACTTGATGAACCTACTGCCGGTATGGGAAAAGATGAATCTTTTGAAGTACATAAATTGATAAAATATATAAATGAAGAAATGGGTACAGCGATTATACTGGTTGCGCACGATATGGATTTAATTATTAATATCTCAGATAAAATAACTTGTATAAATTTTGGGAAAAAGATTTGCGAAGGATTACCTAATTATGTTCAGAACAATAAAGAAGTAATGGAGGCTTATCTTGGTTCAGACTAATTTACTTGAAGTAAAAGACTTAGATGTTACATATGGAGCAGTCGTTGCTCTTAGAAATATTAATTTGGTAATTCGTAAAGGTGAAATTGTTACTTTAATAGGAGCAAATGGAGCAGGAAAATCTGCTTTGTTAAAAGCAGTTTTAGGATTAACACCAATAAAAAAAGGAACAATTATATATCAAGGAAAAAATATTACAAATAAAAAAACAGAGGATATTGTAGCATCTGGAATTTCATTAGTGCCTGAAGGTAGGGGTATTTTACCACTCATGACTGTTTTAGAGAATTTACAACTGGGAGCATACCAATTACGTGGACAAATAGAAGATAGTTTAAAGCAAATATATGAACTTTTCCCGATTTTAGATAAAAGGAAAAAACAATATAGTGGTACATTAAGTGGAGGCGAACAGCAAATGCTTGCAATTGGCAGAGGATTAATGTCTAATCCAAAATTAATGATGCTCGATGAACCTTCTCTTGGCCTTGCTCCAGTTGCAATAAAAGATCTTTTTAAAGTATTTCCAAAATTAATTGAATTAGGATATTCAATACTACTTTCTGAACAAAATGCTCGAATGGCTTTAAAAATAGCAGACAGAGGTTATGTTTTTGAAACTGGAAATCTTGTAGCTTCCGGGACTGTAGAAGAATTAAAAACAAATAAGAGGGTACAAGAATCATATTTAGGGATTAGTAACTCGAATGTAAAAACCAATAAGTAAAAGGAAATAATTTATGCAAACGTTTACAGCACAGCTAGTAAATTCGTTATCAATGGGAACAATTTATTCACTTTTAGTAATAGGTTTTAATTTACTGGTCCTTGTAACCGGAATCTTTCCTTATGCTTATGCCCATATTGTTGTTTTTTCAATGTATATGTGCTGGTTAGGTATTACATTAACTAATAGTATTATTGTTGGCATAATCTTTGCAATTGTATCGGCAATAGTTTTAAATTTGATAACAGAACCCTTATTTAAACCTCTGACAAAAAGGGGTGCCCAGTTAGGTTCATTCATTGTTTCTATGGCAATTGGCTCAATTATAACTGAGGTATTAGCACGCTATTTCAATAAAGGAATTGCTATCAATTTCCCGGTAGAACTCAAAGGCGAGGGTGTATTATTGAAAACTGGCTTCACTACAATAAGCATAGGTCAAGTAGCTACTATTTTAGGGAGTATAGTAGCAGGAGGATTTTTATTCTATTTTTTATTTAAAACAAGACAAGGCAGGGCTTTTAGGGCAATAGGTCAAGATAGTTTTAACTCCAAATTACTTGGATTGCCTATAAATAAATTAGGATTGTTGACTTATGTTATGACAGGTGTTTTAGGGGGAATTTCTGCAATTTTTCTATCAATGTCTTTAGGAACAGCTTCTGCATCTTTAGGAAACAATTTAGCAATAAAAATAATGGCAGTTGCTTTATTTGCAGGCGTAGGCAATATAGGTGGTGGAATTATTGCAGCTTTGATTTTAGGATTTGCAGAAAATATGGCAGTAGCTTATTTACCTGGTACATATTCTCAGGCAATAGCTTATGCAATGATTATGATAATTGTAATGATAAAACCACAAGGTTTATTTGGTTCAAAATCTTAAACAGTCGATAATTTAATTTAAAAAGGAAGGAATCTAACTGTGTCTCTAACTCTATATTATTTTTTAGAAATATCAGCCATTTTTATAATTTTAGGTTGGACTTTATATTTATCTTACAGAATAGGACAGTTAAATAATACTCCTATAGCAACAATGCAGATAGGTGCTTATATCAGTGGGTATCTGGTTGTTCAACATAATTGGTCATTTCCTACTGCTTTATTGATTGCTATTATGATTTCAGCAATATTTGCTTTTATTCCCGCGCTGGCATTAGGCAGAGTACCTTCTTTTACAATGGTAATTGCAAGCATTGCCTTGATCTATATAGTAAAAACATTCTTCCAAAATGCTCCATGGTTTGGTGCCGCTAATGGGTTATTTGGTTTGCCAAAAATTAGTTATTTATTACCACTGACTTATGTATTAATGGTTATTATAGGAATTTTTATTTTTATATTTGATCATTCCAGACTTGGCAGAGCTGCTTCAATTGCTTTCATTGATCGCACAATTGCAGGTTCAATGGG
>DIVM01000013.1 GCA_002435835.1 Firmicutes bacterium UBA6132 | reverse complement strand
AAAATAACTTTAGAAATATTCCTTAAATTCTGAACGAAGTACTTTTGTACAAATATTCTCTCCATTTTCAGATAATAATTTCTCATCAACTCCTACAAGCTGACCATTTTCATATACAATCTTTCCGTTTATCATTGTTAAATGTACCGGTCCTGTGTATCCTACACTTGCTAATAAATTTTTAGGATCATGAAGAGTACCTGTTAGCTCTAACTTATTTAAATCAATCATAAATAAATCCGCACCTTTACCAACCTCAAGAGAACCCAGGTCATTTCTTCCCAGCGTTTTAGCTCCATTTATTGTTGCAACCTTTAACATATCATATGAGGTTACTGAGCCTCCTCTTAATTTACTATGGAATGCTTGCATAATGTAAGCCATTCTTAAAGAATCCAGCAAATTCGAACTGTCATTTGTTGCAGAACCATCTACACCAAGACTTACAAGTACACCTGCATTTAATAAAGCTTTTATATCAAGTATTGGGAAACCTCCAAGCACTGCAGGTGCAGGGCAATGAGATATGCCAGTTTTAGTCTCAGCCATGAACTTATATTCATCTTTTTCAATTTCCCATCCATGTGCAATCCAAACATCTGGACCTACAAATCCTATATCGTTACACCATTCAAGACTTGTTTTTCCATAGCGTTCTTTTATTATACTTCTATCCCCTTCATATAAATGAGTGTGAAGATGAACTTTTTTGCTTCTTGCCAATTTAACTGATTCTGTAAATGTTTCTAAATAACTGTTAATTGGTTGGCATGGAGCTACTACTATTTGTTTCATTGAAAAAGGATTTGGATCGTGGTACAAATCAATAATTCTTTCACAGTCTTTTATGAATTCATCAGTAGTTTCCAACATACCATCAGGAATCGTGCTTCCTTTGCTTTTAGGAAGAGTGTTAGTTCCTCTTCCTGCATGATACCTTATTCCTAAAATTGAAGCAGCTTCCATTTGACGGTCTACAAGTTTCTTGCCCGATACATTTGTATAACAATATTGATGGTCAAATGCACATGTACAGCCGTGTTTAATTAAATCAGCCATGGCGGTCAAAGAAGAATAATAAATTACTTCCTCATTAACTTTTTGAAAAATCGGATATATTTTATCAAGCCAATCAACTACCATCATGTTAGGATAATCAATTGACTGCATATTTCTTACAAATGTTTGAAAAAAATGATGATGAGTATTGATTAATCCAGGATAAATAAATTTATCTTTTGCAGAAATAATTTTAGCACCTTCTGCAATGGCCTCATCCTGAAGATTTTTTCCTATTGCTTTTATTTCAGAACCTACAATAAGCATATCAGAATCGTAAAATACTCCATCATTATTGTCACATGTAACAATAGCTTTTGCATTTTTAATTAAAATTTTATTTTCCATGTTTCCTCCACATTACAAAATTCTGCTAATTATTATTATTTATATTTATCTCGTACCTCTTACGTATGGTTTACTTAAACCTTCAGGGTCATTACTTTTTCCTATGGCACCTACAAGGGCTATAAGAGTGAATATATAAGGAAGCATTGCAAGAGCTTGTGGCGGAAGCGGAACACCCATAGCTTGAAGCCTTATTTGCAGTGCATTTGCAACACCAAATAATATTGCTGCTCCAAACATTCCAAATGGTGAATACCTTCCTAAAATTACTGCTGCAAGAGCAATGTAACCGCGTCCAGATGTCATATTTTCATTAAATACTCCAAGTTGTACAAGAACAAGATATGCTCCACCTATTCCTCCTAACGCCCCGTTCAATAGTAATGCAATATATTTAAATTTATTTACAGGTATTCCTGCTTGTTCAGCTGCTTTTGGATTTTCACCAACAGCAGCAAAACTCAATCCCAATGATGTTTTTTTATAAAAAACCGCCGTAATTATAATAAGTATATAAACTATATAAGTTAAAATATCTTGATTAAAAAATGATTCTCCTATTAAAGGTATATTGCTTAAAAAAGGAATTTTGATTGTTGGTAGTGTTTCAATCTGATGATATGATTTGTTTCCAAAAATAAGTTTGAACAAAAAACTTGTCACACCAAGGAATAATATATTTAAAGATATTCCACTCACAGATTGGTCTTTTGCAAGGTTGATGGATAAAATTCCATGAATTGCGCTGACAAGCATTCCACCTAAAATTCCTCCTATCAAACCTGTTAACAAATTTCCTGATAGTGTTGCTGCAAGAAACGAGAAAAATGCTCCGCTTAACATTACAGCTTCCATTCCAATATTTAAAATACCTGCTTTTTCAAGTATTGTTTCTCCAAGACCTGCATATACAAGAGGTAATGCCATTCTTACTGCAGAAGATAAAAGTGCTGTAAAAAAACTTATTGTAACTATGTCATTTAACATTTATTTCCTCCCTCAGCTGTCTTGATATTTTATTTTTTTCAATATATTTAAATTTATGCTTAAATAATTGCTTTGCCATAATTAAAAGTACTACGAGCCCTATTAATATATCAACAATTGCAGACGGAATGCCAAGCTGACGTTGCATTGAATTAGCTCCAACTTGCAAAGTTGCAAATCCAATTGATGCAATGAACACTCCAAGTGGGTTGTTTGAAGCGAGCAATGAAATTAATACTGCAGTATAACCGCAATTAGAAGATATGCCTTCCAAAAGTTTCTTTTGAATTCCAAGCACTTCTACAACTCCTGCAAGTCCGGCAAGACCTCCACTTAAAACAGCAGCTATGACAATGCTTTTTACAGTTGATATTCCGTTACAAGAAGCAGCTCTTTTATTAAATCCTACAGTTTTTATTTCGTAACCAAGAGTGGTTTTCTCCATTATAAACCATGTCAATGCAACTGCAAAAACAGCAACAAGAAATCCTGCATTAAGTCTTGACGGTGGCATTAAAAGAGGCAAAACTGAAGAAGCATCTATTTTAGCTGATTGAGGTACACTGCCCGCTGGATCCATCAAAAAAGTTCTAACTGCTATACCTACAAAATTTATGGCAATATAATTCAGCATAATGGTTACAATTATTTCCGATATTCGAAACTTTGCTTTTACTAAAGCTGCAACCAATGACCATATCCCTCCAGCTACAAAACCTGCTACAAAGGATAAAATAATTCTAAGTATACCAGGTAAATCAGGAAGCCCTAATGATACCATACAAGCAGCAATTGCTCCCATATAAAACTGTCCTTCTGCACCTATATTGAAATAACCGCTTCTAAATGCTACAGCACATCCTAATCCTGTAAATATGAGGGGTGTTGCTTTTACGAAAATCTCAAAGAATCCATTTTTATTACCAAAGATACCGCGAACGAACATGGCATATGCTTCTAAAATATTTGCACCGCTAAGCAAAATCAAAGCAGTTGCAACCATTAAAGTGATAAAAATTATTATTATTATTTCAGTTAACTTTTGTCTTTTATCCATTATACCACCCCTTTGATTCCGCCCATGTACAATCCAATTTTTTGTACATCTGCTTCATCTCTGTTAATAATCCCCATTATTTTTCCTTCAAACATTACTGCAATTCTATCACAAATTGCCATAATTTCTTCTAAATCTGCTGAAATAAGAATAACGCTTTTATTTTCATTTCTTTTATTTAAAAGTGTTGTTCTTACAAATTCTGTTGCACCAATATCTAATCCCCTTGTGGGCTGATTAGCAATAATTAGTTTTGCACTTTGAGTTACCTCTCTTGCTATAATAATCTTTTGTTGATTTCCGCCAGACATTAGTTTTACAGGGGTTTCAGCCTGTGTAGTTCCTGATGTTTTTATGCGATATTCTTCAATAGATTTATTTGCTGATTTAAGAATTTTCACTTTATTTAATATTTTATATTTTGAATATGGTTCATTTCTAAATTCTCGAAGTATTAAATTATCTTTAACGCTCATTTCAAGAATTAATCCGTCAGAATGTCTGTCATCTGATATATACGTTATACCTTTTTCAAATCTCTCTCTTACTTTTAATTTATTAATACTTTTTTCATTATATATTATTTCACCGCTTGTATGATGGGAAATTCCTGCTATGACTTCTGCAAGTTCCTTTTGTCCATTTCCGTCCACACCAGCAATTCCTAAGATTTCCCCTTCATAAACTGATAAGTTGATATCCATTAAATTTTCTTTTTTATTATGTTTTTTTAAAGTAACATTCTCTAATTTAAGTATTTCATTTTTAGATGTATTTTTAGGTATATAAAACGAATTAGATAACTCACGTCCAATCATATAATAAGATAGTTCATCTGCATTTGTTTTTTCAGTTACTAAAGTTTTTATTTTTTTGCCGTCTCGTATAATGGTTACTCTATCGCTTATTTCCATTATTTCACTCATCCTGTGAGTAATAATTATTACAGCATAACCTTCATTTTTTAATCTTTTTAGAACACTAAAAAAATGTTTTGTTTCATCTGGTGTCAAAACCCCTGTAGGTTCATCAAGAATCAAAAGTTCTACATTTCTATATAATGCTTTTAATATTTCTACTCTTTGCTGTTCACCCACAGACAGTTCATTTATTATTACATCAGGATTAATACTCAGACCATATTTTTCTGCTAATGACAAAATATCTTTTTTCAAATCCTTTCTTTGAATGGAAAAACCTTTTAGTTTTAACCCTAATATAATATTATCTAATACTGTCATTTTATTTACTAATGAAAAATGTTGGTGAACCATACCTATACCATTTTCAATTGCTTCCTTTGGCGAATTAAATTTAATAGTTTTATTTTTCCAAACAATTTCACCTTTATCCACTGTGTATAAGCCGAATAATATATTCATAAGAGTAGTTTTTCCAGCTCCATTTTCCCCTAATAGAGCATGAATCTCTCCCTTTTTTACTGACAAATCAATAGAATCATTTACTAATACTCCATTAAAAGATTTACATATGTTTTTCATTTCTAAAATTGACATGGCGTCTCCTTGTCTTTCATAAAAATATTCTAAATAAACTACGGTGCTAATGAAATTCATCAACACCGCATTATATATTATTGTCTTACTTTTGGATCATATGGAGCAACAAATGCGTCTGATTTCATATCTTCCATCTTTTTATTGATTAATTCTTTAACTTCATTTGGAATTACATTTTCCATATCATGATAAGGAGATAATGCTACAATTCCATCGGCCATTCCAAGATATTTAACTTCACCCTTGAATTCTCCGTCAATAACATCCTGAACTGCTGCTTCAACTAAATTTGGTACATTGTAAAGAGCAGATGTTAATATAGTTTGTGGAGCTAATTCATATTGGTCATATGAATCCCCTATGGCATATATACCTGCATCTTTAGCTGAATTAATAGCACCTGTTCCGCTTTCGTTAGCACAATGTTTAATTATATCTACGCCACTTTCAATCATTGCTGTTGCAGCTTCTTTAGCAAGAGCAGTATCAGTGAATGAGCCTGTCCATGCTGTTTGAACTTCAATATTCGGATTTACAGATTTTGCACCATCTTCAAATCCGTTTACAATCTTAACTAATGATGCTCCCTGGATAGGTCCTATGGCTCCAACTTTGCCTGTTTTTGTCATGCTTGCTGCAAGCATACCTTCTAAATATGCAGTTTCTTCACATTTCATAACATATGATGCTACATTTTCTGCTGAAACTTCGCTTTCTGTAATTATGAATTTTGTATCCGGATAATTAGCAGCAACTTCTACTGCAGGATCTCCAAATTCATATCCATGTCCTATTATAATGTCATATCCTGCTGATGCATAATCTGTAAATGCAGCTGCTATATCAGCAGTTCCTAAATTCTCAGTATATGCTGTTTCACAGCCAAATTTTTCTTCTACTAATTTTAATCCTTCATATGCAACTTGATTCCACCCCATATCATTTACTGCACCTGATACGCAAAGAGCAACTTTAAGAGGTTCTTCTGAATTACTTTCTTCCTTTTGTTCAGCTTGTTGAGGCTCTGCAGCTTCCTTAGAACTTGAGCAACCTGTCAACATAAAAATACTCATTGTTAAACATAGTACTACACTTAAAAACTTTTTCATTTCGCTTTCTTCCCTTCTTATTTGTCAGAATATGTAAACTCAATTATATGTTCATTATAATGAATACGAACGATGTTGTCAAATATTATTTTATATTTCGGCAAAATTTTTATTTTGCTTATAAATACCATATCTGATATAATAAATACAATTAATGAAACAAAGACAAAAGTCTTTAATTTCTATATATTTATTGAATCGGTGTAAAACAAGACGATTAGCGTTCTGCACTTATGATATAATAAATAAACGAAAATGAAATGAAGGAGGAATTTAAAACGGAAAATTTAGACCTTATATCAATTGGAAATTTTATAAAGCAAAGGCGATTAGACCAAGGCCTCTCAATTCGGGAATTATCAGCCATCTCAGACGTTGCTTCCGGAACTATCAGTCAAATAGAAACTGGAAAAACTTCTCCTAATTTGACATCTTTAAATGCCATATGCAATGCATTAAGATTTCCAGTATCAGCTATATTTATAGAAAATAGTTCGGATAAAATTAAACTTGTTCGTAAAAATGAACAAAAGACATTCACAAGGAATATTAGTAATGGTAAAGAATTAATAGAATATAATATAACAAAAGGTGAAAATGATATGTGGGGAAGCATAATAGAAATGCCGCCTAAAACTGATTCAGGCCCTTACTATTATCACGAAGGTGAAGAATTCGTTTTTATATTAAAAGGTAAAATTACTTTCGATCTTGAAAATAATACACCTTATAAACTAAATGAATTTGATACTCTTTATTACCCTAACAACATAGGGCATCGTTGGGTCAATGAAAGCGATGAAACAGCACAGATGATGATTGTTTCCACATCTCAATACAAGTTAAATCAACCAAAATCTTAACACCACCCTCTATGGTTTGCATATACTATATGAAGTATAAATTCACAGGAGGAAAACAAAATGGCTATAAGACCACCTATTTTACGAGCAGGTGATACCATAGGAATTGTAACCCTTGGAAGCCCACGTGATACGGCCACCATTAATTCAAGAATACAGACTCTTGAAAATATGGGGTTTAATGTAGTTTTAGGCCAATATGTGTATTCAAGTTCAGGTATTGTGGCAGCTACACCTCAGCAAAGGGCATCTGATTTAATGAGCATGTTTGAGAATCCTCTTGTTAAGGCAATAATACCCACAAGAGGAGGTACTGGTGTCGCAGATATAATTCCATATCTTGATTACCCAACAATAAACCGTAATCCTAAAATTGTTACTGGGTATAGCGATATAACAGTTTTATTAAATGTATTATACATTTGGGCAAATTTAATTTCTTTTCACAGTTTACTTTTAATAGATTTTAGAGAAACCACTCCTGCATATAACTTCAATCAATTTTTTACTGCAACTTCTACCATAACATCACCAAGGCTTCTTGAAAACCCTCCTGAAATGCCCTTAGTAAGCAGAGTTTTAGGCAATGTAACAGCCCCTATAGTAGGAGGTAATTTAGCATCATTTGTAGATACATTGGGAACTCCTTTTGAAGTTGATACAAGAGGAAAGATTTTTTTTATAGAAGAAACTCATGAAGCCATAAGCCGAGTTTATAGATTAATAAGTCATTTAGTTCATGCAGGAAAATTTCGGGACTGTGCTGGTATTATCATGGGAGAATGCACAGGATGTTATGCCAATTATAATACTACTTATGAAGATTTAATAAATAATGTAATGGTACCTATGGGCAAGCCACTAATGACAAATTTAGCTTCTGGGCATGGAATTTATAAAATGGCCATACCAATTGGTGCAATTGCAAACCTTAATACTATCGATAATACACTTACAATCACTGAACCTACTGTTAGTTTATATAATAATTAGATTAAAAATTTAAAGGCGGCATAGAATAATCTATACCGCCTATTGCAAATATAAACATTACTAATTTATCAGTGATTTCATCTAATAAATGTATTGATGAATCAAGCTTAATGATACTAAAGGTTTAGTAGATGTATATAATTACATTATTTAATGATTATCCAAAGGTTTTTTTAGCCACTTATAATATGAATTAGAAGTATATAGTGCACCAATAGGATTATGGGCAAGAACTCTATCTTTTACAGCAAAAACAGTACACATTGCATCACTGTTCTTGAAAAACATAGAATCATGACCCACACATAATCCAAGCACTATATTAAACTCGGTATGTTCATTATTGCATATTTCTGCTTGGGCGATTGGATTACAAATAGGCTCATATTTTTCAGGATTCACTTTCTCATCCTTGGTAATATTAAACTCTTCTTTTCTGATACTTCCAACCTTACATATAACGGAAACAACTTCAAATCCATTAGCAATTAAAATTTTATTGAGTATTGATGCCTCATTTGCAAGACCCATACAGAAAGCTAAACCTAACTTTTTATAATTCATTCGTCGGCTAAATTCAATAATTTCCTGAAGACGCGTCTTGCAGGCATATGCATCACCCTCCTTATCATAAGCATACCCCGAGCCTTCTTGTCTTATTGATTCTTTGAAGAATTTTTCAAAATTTTCATCACTATATTTTAACTTTGCAACGTCATTATCTTTCTTATTATTAATTGTCGGACAATCATCTGCACCACTGCCATTTGGATTAGTGCAAAATCTTTCCACATAAGGACAACCTGCACAACTTGACATATAACTACCTCCTAGTCTATTCAATAGGTTATTTGTATCATAAGCAAATTTTATTACTTATAATTTTATTTAACATATAATATATTAACATAACAATTAAACCAATTCATAATATTATTTCATTTAATTTCCTGTGTAGTTTATATTCTCTAACTCCTCTAATAACTCTTGAGTAAGTTTTGCGTAACGCGAATCAGATCGATCTCTAATCCTTGGCATGTCAATAGAAATTTCTTTTTCAATAAAACCCTTACGACGGCTCATAAGTATAATTCGATCAGCAAGATAAATTGCTTCATCCACGCTATGAGTAACGAAAATAATTGTTTTCTTATCATATTCCCATATACGTAACAATTCCTTTTGTAAAAGAATTCTTGTGTAAGCATCAAGGGCACCAAATGGTTCATCCATAAGCACTACATCGGGACTGTTGGCAAGAGCCCGAGCAATAGCGACCCTTTGCTGCATGCCTCCAGAAAGTTCGTGAGGATATGACTTGCGGAAATTTTCCAAATCTATTATTTTCAAAAACTCATCCACTGTTTTTTTCTTTTCTGATTTAGAAACTCGCTTAAAATTAAGTCCCATGGAAATATTATCTTCAACATTTAGCCATGGCATCAATGAATAATTTTGAAAAACCATACCTATTTCTTTACGCGGTTTTATAAGTTTTTCTCCTCTGTAAAAAACATTGCCTTCTGTAGCAGATTCTAATCCTGCAATAAGTCTCAAAAGAGTGGATTTTCCGCATCCTGAAGGACCTACAATACAAACAAACTCATTTTCTTGAATATCAATATTTATATTCTCCAAAACAGTTAATATCTCGCCCTTGCCTTCAGTGGTAAATGTTTTGCATATTTTGTCAACACTTAAAATTGGTTTTAACATACCACTCCTCCTATTTCACTTTATTTTCCCATGAAAAACGCCTCGACATAATTATTCTGAAAACTCCGTCTAAAAGCGCACCTATAATTCCTATACATATCATACCTGTTATTACCAAATCCATTCGAGCAAGCTCATATGCGTGAGTAATTAAATATCCCACTCCGCACATGCTGCCTGGAAGCATTTCAGAACTTACAAGGCATACCCAAGATGCAGTCAGCCCCATGCGCATACCATTTACAATTGTAGGACCTGCTGCAGGAATCAATACATGGAAAAAAATATCTAATTGGGTCGCACCAAGAACCTTTGCAGTTTCAACCAATACTTTTCTTACATTAGTTACTCCGAAAAGAATATTACCCCATATTGGAAAGAATGCACCAAGAGCAATAAGAAATATCATTGAAAGTTTAAAGTTATCCATGACTGCAAAGTTTGGTCCATACGGCATATCTAACATACGGGCAAGACTGCTTACTCCGAACCAACCAAGTACAAGAGGCTGCCATGCAATGGATGGAATTGGCTTAAAAACACTTATAAAATTCTCACATAAATTTCGAACAAATTTAAAATACCCCATAAGCAAACCTAAAGGAAAAGCAACTGCTGCACCTATGATATATCCCAGCAAAACACGGACGATACTGTATCCGATATTTTTAGGGATGCTTCCCAAGCCTATAAAATTATCAAAAGCATGCAAAAAATTGTTCAATACTTTTCCCGCTGTAGGCAGAATGGCATTGTTACCTATTAAGCTTGCATAATAATTCCATGACAGCACGAAAAGCACAGGAAGAATCAAAGGTATTATATTTTTTTTAATTTTGATTATATTAATGTGATTTAAAACAGAGCTTTCTTTTTTAGAAAGCTCCTTTTCACATTTTTCAAATTTATTAGTATACATTATTTTGATACTTTTTCAACGAAACTAAAGTCAAAAACAGCATCCATTACTTCATCCATTGGTTTGTCCTTAAGTCTTCCTGAGAACTTGCCTATTTCTGACATAGCACCATGATATGTAGCCATACCATTTGTGAAATGTTCTGTTATTTTTGTTTGGTATGTTGTATCGTTTTGCATTAAAACTTCTTTATCAAGACCAATGAATTCAGTCATTAATTCAGCAGTTTCTTCACGGTTATTTTGAGCATAATCAGCTACATCTGAAGTAACTTGTACCATTGCTTGCATAACTTCTGGATATTTATCTTTTATTTCGTTTCTCACATTCATAGTACAACAAGGAAAATCAACCCATTTGCCTTCAGGAAGTTCATCAAGAGTTGCAATGATTTTACCAATACCTTGAGCTTCTGCATTTTGAGGGTTAGGAACCGGTCCAGCCCATAATTCTACTTGACCTGAGCTTAGAGATGGAATTAAATTGCTTATTCCTTTAAGGTCCATTAATAATACATCTGCAGAATAGTCAGCAGCATCTTCAGTAACTGTCAAACCAGCATCTTTAAGTGCATATTCAAGAACTATTCTTGGACTGCTTATAGCTGAATGATAACCTCCCACTATAGGCTTGTCGCTTTTTTTAGCATGCTCTACCAACTCTTCAAAAGTATTATATGGAGCATCTGCAGCTGCTACAACAGAAACGCCACCACTTTGAATAGGACATAAAATACTAACATCTACACCTGAATCATATGCAGTAAGCATAGCAGTACTAGAACAGTAAGCTATATCCATATGACCTTGTGTCATCAAAGTAGTAGACTCTGCTGCCCCCTTTGAATACATATAGTTTATATAAGCGATTATTTCTCCGTCTTTAACTAATTCTAATTGAGAATCACTTATTGGTTTTAAATGTACAGGATTGTTTTCAAAAAGTTCAGGCTTTAAAAAATTTAAATGCATGTTTCCTGTATGAAGCTCGCTGCTCCAACCTACGTTTAATGTTGGAATTTCCTTTTCAGTTTTAGTAGTGTCTTCTGTTGATTGTGGTTTTGTTTCAGTTGCTGCTGAACTTCCTCCCGAACAACCTGTAAAAGCAATCATTATTGCCGACATTGCTATTGCAAGTAATTTTGTAAAATTTCCTTTTTTCATTTTCCATCTCCTCTTATATGTTAAAATTATATCGTACACACCCAATCTAACATCATTGACTAAATATGTCAAATTTATAAATTTCATATATAATTTTGTAATTATAACAAACTTTTATATTAATAAACGTAAGTAAATTTATATGTTTACTTACTGTTAATTTAAAAAATCCTTCAAATAATTTAAATGAAGGATTCATAACAATCATGCTAATTCTTATACGCTATAGCATTTCTATAAAAGCTGCAATTCTTGTTTCTATTTGAGCGCTGTCAGCTGTTGAATAATCAGTTTCTAATTTCAAGAAAGGAACTCCCATTTCAGCTAACATTTTGCCCATTTTAACAGACTCTATATTAAATGTATGGCATGCCTGAAGAACTATATCAATTACACCGTCAACCTTATATTTCTTTATCATTTCCTTTGTATTTTCCATTCTTCCCTCATTGGGAGTCATAACAGAACAATTAATGGATAAATATCTATCAGAAATTGCTCTTAAAATATCATCAGCATTTTCATCAACAAGTATTTCATTTGTTCTTTCGCCGCTGCAGTCGTCAAGACAAACTATTACTCCGCCATTGTTTTCAATTACAGCTCCTACCTTTTGTATAACGCCTCCTGTAGGGCAGCCTGTAAGCAAAATTCTTTTAGCATTTTTATCAACCGCATAACTGCCTTCAGCATATTCTTTCTTTTTTTGAGCAACTATATCACTTAATTTATCAATATACAAATTCTTATCAAAGCTAAAAGAGCCCTGTAGAAGAGTATACATCATATCGGTGCCCGTCATTGCTGGCGGACAATTTTCTTGTAAATGATACATATCACATAAGACATTTCTTAGTCTATTTCTCATTTTAGCTGATTTTCTTAAATTTTCATCAGTTATTTCAACACCGAATTTTTCTTCTAACTTCACTTTTAATAGTTTTAACTCTTCATACCATATGTCTTTTGCATATGAACGATTCTGGCCTTGAGGAAGCTGCAATATATAAGTTTCTTTTAATTCATCTAAAAGTTCATACATTTTCTTTTTTCCGTCACAAGTTGTTTCACCTATGATAATATCTGAAAAATATGTATAAGGACATTTCTCAGAATAAGCAAATCCATATGTTGACTTGATCAAAGGACAAATGTTTTTTGGCAATACCTTTTCTGCATCAGGTATTGTTTCATTGCTTGTGCCGCATAAACCAATTGCAGCTATTCCTGCTGAATCCAACAATTCCACAGGAGTATAGGAACATAAACATCCTGCTATTTTCCCACCGTTCTCTTTAAATTCCTTTACTGCCATGAACCCCTGTTTTCTGGCGTCCAAGTATTTATCAAATTTGCTTGGCAATATTGTTTCTGACATAATTAAATCCCCTCAATCAATTAATTTCATATTTTAATTATTTGCATATAATGATGCACCAATAGCTCCTGCATATCTTGCCATTGGAATGCTTGACACCGGATTTTGCAATGCTTTTTCAAGTCTTGAAATCAAATATTCATTGTCGCAAAGTCCTCCAGTTAAATAATATTTATTATTTGAAACTTGCGATACAAGCTGAACAGCTTTATTTACAACAGATTCAATTATACCAAAGGCAATGTTCTCCCTCAGTGTGCCCTTTCCAATTAAGCTTATTACTTCTGATTCGGCAAAAACAGTGCACATGGAGCTTATTGTTATATCTCTTCCTTTCATAGCAAGGTTTGAAAGTTCATTCTGTGTTACACCAAGACGATTTGACATTATCTCTAAAAATTTGCCCGTACCAGCAGAACATTTATCATTCATAACAAATTTAACAACACGTCCCTTGCTTAGCATAATTGCCTTTGTATCCTGCCCGCCTATATCTATAACAGTGCAATCATCACCAAATAAAAAATCTGCACCTTTAGCGTGACATGAAATTTCAGTAACAGTTTTGTCTGCATATGGAACAGATACTCTGCCATAACCTGTAGCAACAAATTTAGAATTTTCTTTGTTAATTCCTAATTCATTCAGTTGATTTAAAATAGCTTCTGATGTTACTATGCTGCTAAATCCTGTATTCATAAGCAACGTTTTAATAATCTCATTATTCTTAAGCACTGCAACCTTTGAAGCAGTGGAACCAATATCAATTCCTACATAATACATATATACTCCTTTATATGCTTTATATATTTGTTTTATTTATAGTACTCAGCAATCATAACTTCAATGATGAATTAAATTTGACTTCCATTATGAATTAAATAAGTTTATATCTAAAATATTAAATCTTATTACGTAAAACAAGAACATCATTGATAATATCGTAACATAATTTTTCCAAATTGTCTAATTTCAACGGATGAATAATATTTATGGATAAATATTATTTATGAAACTTTTTTATAATATCATAATTTTTAATATAAATATATAACGAGACAATCTATGCAGCCCCCACTGTCTCACCAATTTAAAATAAAGTAAAAAAATTAAAGGCGGCATAGAATAATCTATACCGCCCATTATATATAATCAAGCAATTATTTTCTACAATTATTCTAAAACCAATGATTATCCATTTCATGCATATAAAGCTATAATGGAATACAATATAACTTATAATGATAATTGTTTTTTAAGTCTTTATATAGACAAATATGAATATACAGGAGGAGCATCCTTCTGTTTAAGATATTTCCACTTTATTATTAGATTACTTGTATCTTCTCAATTCTTCTATAACTGCATTAAGAATATTAATTGACTTACATTTGCTTAAATCCTCGTCCGATTTTTTATTTATTTTTCTACACAAATAATCCCAAAAACCTGCAGTTATATTTCCTTCATTAAAAGCAAAAATAACTGATGGTGAAGAAGTTTTTGCTACAATAGCACCTATATCCTCTTTGACATATAGCAAGTAACCTTCAAATTTATTATCTGAATTTATACATACATTATAGTTCTTATTGTATCTAAGAAGCATAAGTATGTTTTCAAGATGCTTAATAAACTCGTCCAATGTGTAATATAGGGCTTCTTCCTGAACCATATCTGAAAATTTTACTTTTACCTTTCCTTCAACAATCATTTCCATAGAAGGTATTGTAATAATTTCAGCGAATTTATTATATTTAATATTTTCTATAAACCTTTCGCCCCTAACTTCGAAGTATTTTGCAATCTCTATTTTCTGATTCTTGCCCGCCCTCTCCGATATACTCTTAATCACAGTTTTTGGCATTGTCAAAAGCGACATAGTATCTGTTTTAAAGATTGTATCTGCTTTTTCTTTTTCGAATTCTGACAACATTGAAAAATATATATCATAGTCCATCGCAGTAAATATTCTCATGAGCGGACGACAAATTTCAAGAAAATTTTTATATTCACTAGTTATTGCCTTAACAGCTTCTTTTTCCTTAATCAAAAAGCATACAGAACTGTCAACCATGTTACCAACAGAAGAAGAGCTTACAGCACAGTTTTCTGGAGCTATAAACATTGTCCTTCTAAATACGCCGTCTCTTTTCTTGGGATAATAATATGGTTCAATAGCCCCTGTCATATATAGCGGCATCCATTCATTAATTGCCTCAAGTATCTCGTTCAAATCACGGCTAACTGTATGTATTATTTTTATTTTATTTCCCCATCTAATTACTTTTGACATTAATGTAGCCCACTTGACTTTGAAATCAGAGCTCTCTATAAGCCAATCCATATCCTCATCACTATACAAAAGCAAGGTTTGCGGTTTGTCAGCGTCGAGCACCAATGATAAAAAGTCTATGACTGCATTTCTTTTTCCATCAATACCGTAATATGCTATATTGTCTGATTCCTTTGCTTGAACAACCTTTAATTTATCGTTTGATTTTATTTCAGGAATTTTTTTATATTTAAAGTTTGATAATCCATCAAGGAATTCGCCTACTGCACTTTCTTCACTCTTTTGTTCGTCAACAAGCCAGGAAGAAATAAGTACTGAAATTTCCTCAATATTATTCGGCATAATAGATGATTTGNNAAGCCTTTTTCTGATAGTCTTCAATACAATGACGAGCCAAATAGCCAGCCATGGCATTCAAATAATTACCTTTTTTAGGCATACTTCTCTCCCCCCGGCGCAACCTGCTTATGTGGGATGCATCAAGGGAAGTATAAAGCGCAAGTGCACTGTTTGTTGTTTTTGTTATATTCATTAAAAAGTTAAGCTTATCATTAAAATTCAACGTAACCACCTCTATATAAATTATATAAGGTAGCCCCATGAAATGCAATCTTTTTGACACAAATCATGTCATTTCATGTCATTTTATTTGACAATGACAAATTAGATGAAACTATTTTTTTTTAGATATTTTATTATATAATTTTATTGAGGTGGTGATTTATGGTTTATGAAGTATGCTTAATTTTTCTATCTCGAATTAATCAATGATTTAAAATTAAACTTTAACAAAATAATAAGTTAAGAGGAGGAATGAAAATGAAGAAAAAAAATATCTTGTCTCTGGCGCTGGCAATAGTTATGATTCTGTCATTGTTTACAGCAATGCCAATAACTGCGTATGCGCAGCCACTAGAATATACTTGTATGATTGTTGAGACAGAGGTGGAGTATGCTACTCTGAATGAAGCATTGTCTGAGTTTGCAGACGGACAGACAATAAAATTTCTGACAAACATCACTTATTCAAACAGTATTATCGCAGATGCTAAAAGTATAAGCATCGACTTAAATGGATTTGATCTTACTGTGGATAATGTTGTCGGGCATGCGTTACAAGCTATAAACAATGGCACACTAAACATTTCTGATGAAATTGAAATTGGTGTATTGAACGTTAATTCTTCTGGCGCAGAAAAATCTGCAGCTTATGTAAATTCAGGTGGTAAGATTAATATTACAGGCAATCTAACAGCCGAGTTTCCCGGTGGCTTAAACAATCAAGCAATTTTTGCAGCTTATGCCGATGGCACTGACAGTAAAATCAATATCATTGGAAATACAACTGGATATACAGCTGGTGTCTATGCCCAAAACGGCGCAGTCATCACTGTTACAGGCAATGTAAGCGGCTCTTATTATGGGGCATATGCTGCCTATAATGGTATGGTGGACATTACTGGAGATGTAAATGGTGGCTCAAATGGCCTGGCTGTGGAGTACGGCGGTCTGGCTGAAATTGAAGGCGATATCAATGGTAGCACTGCAATCTATATTAGAAATGGGATTGGATGGAATGCTCCCTACGCAAAAATATACGGAAATGTTATCAGCACCGGAAGTTGTGCCATAAATGCCAGTGATTCTTCTGACATTGAGATAGACGGTAATATAGACGGCAGAATATATGTATCAGGTTCTACTACTACTTCTCCTGAAATAACCATAAACGGTGATGTAACAGTAAACAGCGTATATGGTGTAAGTATATATTATGGCGGCACAGTAACCGTAAACGGTTCTATCATAGGTTCATCACCTTATTTATACTTGGACAATACTAATATTTCCGAAGATGATTATGAGGTTTCAGGAAACTACTATGTATATTCAAATACTACATATGACGAACACTATCCGCCATATTCTTTAAACACAGTTATGGTTAAAATTAAAGAACCTCCAACTGCTGATAATGTAAGCATCGAAGGCAATGCAAGCATTGGTTCAATACTTACTGGATCATATGATTTCATTGCAGGCAGTTATCCTGAAGGCGAAACCTCATACCGTTGGCTGAGAGTTTCTGGCACACCTTCTCTTCTTGGAGAGCCATTTCTTCTCTATACAACTAATAATATTGGTGGAGTAACTAGTGCTGCTGGCGGACCACCTAACCCAACCACATTTACAGTAACTGATACCTCTATGATTACTAAAATAAGTAATTATCATTACAACTCATGGGAAACTCCTGGTACTATTACCCTTCAAGAATCCGGCGGTACTGTCTATGGACCATGGGATGCTGTGTTAGACGGATACTGGCGTGTATATCCTAATATTACTGTACCTGCGGGAACATATACTGTCATTGACTCAAAACCTGCTTCATGGTCTTTTAACTCTGAGTCAGGTAATGCTGGTATGACTGAAATCGTCGGCTATACTATAATTACCGGAGCAAACGAACAAAACTACAAATTGCAGAACAGTGATTCAAGCAAGTCAATCATGTTCGAAGTTACTGTTCAAGATACTTATGGAAATGCTGGTGCTGCAGTTATAAGCAATCCATTTGGTCCTGTTTCAATACCAACTGAAAACCAAGCACCTGTTTTGTCCTCCAACTGGAATTACAGCACTGTTTATTTTGGTCAGGATTATCCTTTTACCATTTCAGTTGCTGATTTTGAAAACAGTCCAAATACACGTTTGTACAGTTATATTGATAGTGCTACTCCAAGCCAATCATATAATTTCACAGTTGTACCAGGCACAGTCACTATAACACTGTCACCAATAGAAGGAGTCCTTTCTGCTGGAAGCCATACTCTCAACTATTATGCAACAGATGTAGATGGTGCTACATCTTCAGTATTAGTTTTGTCATTTACAATTGAAAATGTTTCTTCAAACGATGCATCTTCATCAAGTAGTAAACCTAACATTACTGTCATCACAAAAGAATCAGGTAGATCCACTACAAACAGCACTGAAATAGATGCAGAAATATCATCAAACACAGCTTCAGCTTCAGTTACAAAAGCGATTGTAAATGCCCTACTTGATAAGTCAAATATCACCGGAGGCAACTCAAAAGAAGATTTAATTAAAGTTATCGTGAATATTACTAATGATATTGACAAACTACAGGTAAGCTTCCCTCAGTCAGAACTTGACAAAATTGCTTCTGAAACCGATGCAGATTTTGGGATTGAGTCACCTTTCATCTCAGTCATGTTTGACAAAAAAGCGATTGAAACAATCTCAAATGCTTCAAATGAAGGAAATATTGTTATAACGACTGAACGCTTGAATGATCTGAATGGAAGACCTGTATATGATCTTACTGTAACAAACGGTGGCAAAACTGTTTCCCATTTCAATGGTGGCCATGCAACAGTAATGATTCCTTATGAACTTAAACCTGACGAAAATCCAAACGCTGTTGTGATATACTATCTTTCTGATGATGGTACTTTGAAAACCGTTCGAGGCCATTATGATGCGGATAAAAAAGCTGTTGTTTTTAAAACAACACATTTCTCCAAGTTTTTAATCGGTTATAATTCAGTTACCTTCAGCGATGTTTCTGCAAATGCATGGTATAAAAAAGCAGTGGATTTCATTGCTGCAAGAAAGATTACCACAGGTACAGGTGAAAATCAATTCAGTCCTGATGCTAAGCTTACCAGGGCCCAATTTGTAGTTCTATTGATGAACTCTTACGCAATCAGTCCTGAAATGAATAAGGAGTTCGATCATATGGATAATTTCAATGACTCCGGTGATAACTATTACACTGATTATCTATTGGTCGCAAAAGGATTAGGTATAGTCAATGGCATCGGAAACAATTTGTTTGCACCTGAACAAGAAATTACAAGGCAAGAAATGTTCGTAATGTTGTACAATGCTTTGAAGGTAATTGGTGAAGTTCCGGCTTCATGGACTGACAAACAACTTTCAAGCTTCAATGATGCTGTTGAAATTGCCGATTGGGCTGAAGAAGCTTTATCAACTCTTGTGAAAGCCAACATAGTTAGCGGAAGTAAAAACAGTCTAAATCCAACAGCAAGCACAACTCGTGCAGAAATTGCACAAGTGCTTTATAATCTGTTTTCAAAGTAAAACAAAGGTAAATCTAAACATTAAATCAAATTGGCCGGCTGTGCTAACAACACGCCGGCCTAAATCACTTTTGTACTATATTTCAATATCTAAAAGATATGAACTTAAGCTTTTACCGTGTTTATCAAGTGCAAGAGATCTTGTTACTCCACCACCAAGAGCGTCATACATTACAAAATTAAGTGCTCCTAATTTTGGTAGCTCATATCTTTTTACTTCACCTTTTACAATATCTTTAAACCAACTTTTAACCACTTCAGGTGTTACTTTTTCTTTTAACATTTCATAATCATTTATATCATATGCAATAAGGGAAACATTTGAAATATTTCCTTTATCACCTGTTCTTGAATGTGCTACTTCCCATAATTTCATCATTATACCTCCTTGTAAATTACTTGTGCTTTTACATCATTTCGATCTATGAGAATTGAAGCAACTGAAACTATTTCACTAACAGATTTAGTTGCACCGCCACCACCTGCAGGACCATTTGTATATAATGTTTCAACTTCATTTCCAATTTGAACAGCATCATATTTTGTTTTTGTTCTTGCAGCTACTCTAAGTCTTACTTCTTCAGGAGTATTATATTTTCTGTCAGTATTTTTGTAAATGCCGTTTAATCCTATAAAGTCTATTCTTATTTCATCATATTTTACATTTGTAAGCTCTAATCTTTTTTCAACTATTTCTGCTGCAAGTTTAGCTCTTTGTAGAGCATTTGGTCCACCGTATGATATTTCACCTTCACCTATGAAACAATCCTTGTATCCTAAGCTAACTTTTAAAGTTTGTGGTTTTTCTCTTCCTGTAGCTCCATTTGCTTCAACTATATCTTTACCTGCATCTTCAAATAAAACATTTGAAAAATCAGCAACACAGTCTGGAGTGATATATTCTTCTGGATTATGGATTTCATAAATCATTTGTTCCGCACATGTATCCTTAGTAACAAGTCCACCTGTTTTTTCTACCTTAGTGATTTTAATATCACCATTTTCACTTACTTCTGCTATTGGGAAACCTAATTCCCATAGTCTTTCAACGTCTTTTTTGCCAGGTTCTGCATAGTATCCTCCGCAAACTTGTCCTCCACATTCAAGAAGATGTCCTAACAAAGTTCCTTTTCCCATCAAATCATAATTATTTATATCCCATCCAAATTCATATACTAATGGAGCAAGGAATAATGCAGGGTCAGAAACCCTTCCTGTTACGATTATATCTGCTCCATTTTTTAGAGCTTCAACTATTCCGTCGATTCCCATATAAACATTTGCAGAAATAATTTCTCCGTCTAATTCTTTTAAAGGTCTACCTGTTTCCCAAACTTTTGTATCCTGATATTTGTCAAGCTTGTCAAAAACATCATCCCCATAAACTCCTGCAACCTTTAATCCTTTAATGCCTTTTTCTTCTGCTATTTTACATATTACATCAACTGCAGCTTGTGGATTTGCAGCACCCATGTTTGTAATGACCTTAATTTTATTTTTATATGCTAATGGAAGAACCTTGTCCATTCTATGCTGTAATAGACCATTGTATCCTTTTGTAGAATCCAATAATTTTTGCTGCTGTGCAATTGCAATTGTTCTTTCAGCTAAACATTCAAAACTTATATAATCAACATTGCCTTTTTCCATTATTTCCAAAGCTGGCTCAAGTCTGTCACCTGCATATCCAGCTCCGGCTCCTATTCTTATTGTTTTCATGTATATCCTCCAAAATTAAATTGATATTACTCCTATTACTACTGAAACTGCAAGCATTACCAAAGAAATCAACCACGCTAAAGGGATAGTTTTCTTTTGGTGTTCCCCTAATTCCACTCCCGCTAAACCAATAAGCAAAAATGTAGCTGCTGTTAATGGACTTATTGGGAAACCTGTTGTCATTTGACCGATTATTGAAGCTCTTCCTACCATCATAGGATCAACACCGAATTGTGATGCTGCACTTGACAATACAGGCAATACTCCGAAATAGAATGAATCCGGGTCAAACAATAAGCTCATAGGCATTGATACAACACCAACTATAAGAGGTATGAATCTTCCCATGGCTGTAGGTATAACTTGAACAATTGATTCAGACATTGCAGTAATCATAGTTGAACCTTTCATTATACCTGTAAATGCTCCAGCTGCAAACAACACGCTTGCCATCATTAAAGCTTCTTTTGCATGAGCATCTATTAATTCTCTTTGCAACTTAACACTTGGGTAGTTGATTACTATTGCTAAACAAAACGCAAACATAAATGTAACTTGTGGTTGCAATAAATTAGAAATCATTACTGCTATTGCTACAATTATTAAAATTATATTTATAGCAAATAATTTTGGTCTTTTCAAACTTAATTTTTTCTCATCAGCTTCTTTATTGATTCCACTTAAATCAACATTGCTTGCATTTGTTAATGCAGCATCTCCGATTCTTTTCTTTTCATTTTTACCAAGAAAACCTGCTATTATAAGAACTGTAATTAAACCTGCAACCATAGGAATTATCATTGGATTGAATAATTCATTTATAGGAACATTCAATGATGTTGCTGCTCTTATAGTAGGTCCGCCCCAAGGAACCATGTTCATAGTACCTGCTGCTATTGCAACAATTGTTGCCAAAGTTGCTCTGCTCATTCCTATTGCATCGTATAATGGTAAAAGAGCTGGTATTGCTATTATAAATGTTACTGCTCCTGAACCATCAAGATGTACACACATAGCTAAAATCGCTGAACCAATTGCAATTTTAACTGGGTCATTACCCACTACTTTAAGTATTTTATTGATTATTGGATCAAAAGTACCCGCATCGCTTAATATTCCAAAGAATAAAATTGCAAATATAAACATTACTCCTGTAGGTGATATAGTTTTTATCCCATCAGTAATAAAACCACTTACATCTTTAAAACCAAAGCCTCCTATAAACGCCATAACGCTAGGTACTACAATTAGTGCTACTGTTGGTGATAATTTTTTTGTCATTACTACAACCAATAAAAATATTACCGAAAGAAAACCTAAAATTGCTAACATGTTAAACCTCCAAATACTATTTAATTTTAATATACTTTTTTATAAGCAATTTATATGCCAACTTTTTAACAATTTAAATGTTGAATTTTAAAGAATCTTAAACACAAAAAATATATCATTTCTAAAATCTTAGAAATAATTTTACTTTTGCTATTAAATTATTAATACTTTTCAATTAAATTTCAGTTTCTAAAATATTAGAAACAAAAAGAAATTTCTAATATTTTAGAAATTACTTATAAAAGAGCATCTTCGATGCTTTCGCTATGGAACCCTATGGTTCCCTTCGACGGCTGTTTCACAGCCTGAGCACCCTCCTTAAAGCGGAGTGGAATTCTTCCCCTTCACCCCTTATTTTTATATTATAGGAAAGTATTACTTTCCTATAATATAAAAAAATAATCCATATCTGAATGGACTATTTAATAATTTATTCTTTTAATTTATTATAAAGAGTTGCAAGGGAAATTCCAAGTGCTTTTGCTGCCTTTTTCTTGCCATTTATATCATTTCCAAAAAGCTTCAAAGCATTTCTTATTTCTTTTTTTTCTGCTTCTTCTACTATTTCACTTAATTTTTTTAATTTTATTTCACTGTTATTTAAAACTTTTTGCATCCTTGTTGGGAGATTATAGCTTTTTATTTCATTGCCATCCATCATATTTACAGCAAATTCTATAGCATTTTTTAGTTCTCTTATATTTCCAGGCCAATCATAATTTATAAGAGTTAATTCTGCTTCTTTTTCTAAAACTATATCTTTCATTAAATCATTTCTGTGTGGCTCCAAAAAATAGTTAACAATAGGCAAAATATCACCTTTTCTTTTTCTTAATGGTGGAATATTTAGTGGAAATACTGAAATCCTATAATATAAATCATGTCTAAATTTTCCTTTATTAATTAAATCCTCTAAATTTTTATTAGTGGCAGCTATAATTCTTACATCTATATTTGTTTCTTTAACACTACCCATACGTCTTATTGTTCCTTCTTGCAACACTCTCAAAAGTTTAGCTTGAACATCATAATCCATTTCTGATATTTCATCTAAAAATATAGTCCCTTTATTTGCAGCTTCAAATAGACCCATTTTTCCTTCACGCTTAGCTCCTGTGAAAGAACCTTCTTCATAACCGAAAAGTTCACTGTCAAGAAGATTTCCCGAAAAAGAAGCGCAATTTACTGCAATGAAAGGCCCATTAGAACGATTGGATGAACTATGAATAGCCTGTGCATATAATTCCTTGCCAGTTCCAGACTCTCCGTATATTAAAATTGTTGTATTTTTTTGTGCTATTTTAGTAAGTGTTTGGTTTATTTCCAAAGAAACTATATCTTCTGCAATAATATCTTTGATTGTATATTTTGCTTTCTGAATTGCATTCATTAAGTTTTGAAGGTTTTTAACCTTCATTTCATATTTATCTATTGTTTTATATAATTTATAAACATCGTCTATATTGCTCACAACAGAAATAGCTCCTACAAGTTCAGAATTTTCAAAAACAGGAGACATATTTCCCGTATATTCAATTCCATTTTCTTCGCGAAGTGCGCCAACGATAGGCTTTTTTATTTCAAGAACATTTTGAAGCCTTGAACCAGGTCTTACATCTTTAAGCCTTTTATTTACAATATCATCGTACTTTACGTTAGTAATTCTTGTATATGATTGGTTAACATATTTTACTATTTCATTTTTATCCATTATTAATATTCCATCATAAAGAGAATCAAAAATATCTTTTATCCAATTATTTATTATCATTTTTTCACCAATTTTCAGTATATTTAAATTTTTATTGATTATCAAGCAAACTTCACAGTATTTTCATTTATAAAAAATATTTATTAATTAAGCTATTATATCATAATTACACTATTATACTAAACCATTATTTATATTTCATAATTTAACATTCCACATCTGTACTGTTTAATAATTTTAATTCTAAGCATTTACATAATGTCATTAATTAAATATTATATAAATATAAAAAACTATAAAGGGGTTCTGATATGAAAGCAGAAAAGAAAAAATTTTCAGTATACAAACTTACAGCAATAGGTTTAATGGCAGCCATGGTTTTTGTAGCAACAAACTTTAGAATTGAAATCCCAACACCTTTGGGCAAAACAATGCTACATTTAGGCAATGTAATGTGTTTGTTAAGTGGTCTTCTTTTTGGAAGCACTATAGGAGGATTAGCAGCAGGATTTGGTTCAGCTATTTTTGATTTAGCAGACCCGGCATTTGCACCGGAATTTTGGATTACTTTTATCATGAAATTTGCAATGGGTTTCATAGCAGGTAAAATTTCACATATGAATGGGTTTAATGGAGAAAACAAAACGGCAAATATTTTTGCTGCTTTAATTGGTGCGTCATGTTATGTAGCTTTATATATATCAAAAACAATTATTTTACAATATGTTATATTAAACAGTACATGGGAAGCCGTAGCAGCAGTTGCTGGAACAAAATTCATAGTTTCATCTGTCAATGCTATAATAGCAGTAGTTGTATCTTTATTATTAAATATCAGTTTAAGGCCATCTTTAAAATCAGCTGGAATATTTAATAAATTAAAATAAAATAAAACCTATACCCATTAACGCAATAAAGAATGTTGCACTAATTATGCTTAGCACAACATTCTTTAACTTTATTTTTTTATTTACATGCTCATAAAGTGGATTTCCACTGATGATGACTATTTTTCTCCAACAGCCACTGAAAGTCCTATTGGATATTATCTACCTGTTTCAGTTAAACCTATTCTATAAATCCTCTTTCTTTCATTCTTTCTACCTTTATGAATTTTGCCATTCCTGTCTTAAGACGTCGGAAACCAAATTTTTCATAAAAACCTTCTTTACCTACATTTGAATACAAAATAAAATTACATTTAGGCAGCCTATTTGTTATACCTTCTATCAATAGTCTTCCTACTCCCTTTCCCTGATATTCTGGCAAAATTGCAACATCATAAATTGCTGCCTGCTTTACACCATCAGATAAGGCTCTGGCAACTCCAAACAATTTATCATCATCAAAAGCAAATACAGTCACTTGACTTCCTAAAAAGGCCATTTTACAGGTTTCTGGGTCTGTGCTACTTAAACCTGCTATTTCTAAAATAGAACTTACTATTTCCCAATCTATGTCCTTGCTATCATATTTAATATTTATATTCAACTTATCCTCCATCTTTTATAATATATTCTACCTAATTTTCACTATTTTCTTATACGCATCAACTTATAAACATACCATAAGCCCGGTAGTGACGGTTCTTATTGGTCAGTTGGTCAACAGAACGATTATTTCAATCCGTTAATTAGCACTTACGTATGTTATACTCAATTATATTAAATTAATCCCATTTTGTCATGTTTTTTATGAGAACCTCTTATAATTACAATTATATAATATTTTTAATTTTAATTACTAATAATAAAGTACCTTAGACTAATTTGTACTAAGAGAAAATTTCTGCATTTGCAACTTTTATATTAAAAGTTTTATTCCTAATTAAAAAGGTTATTATTAAAGTTCAAACACTAAAAATACCAAATAACTATATAAAGAGCTAATCAAAACAAAAGATAGTACTATTGGCATAGTTTTTTTAACTAAATCCTTAAATTGAACACCATATTCTTCTGTAACTATTGCTAAGCATATATGTGTTGGTGAAACCTGGGAAGCTATATAAGTCATACACATAAGACATAGCATTAATCCTAATCCTCCATTTGGTACAGTTGCAAATGCTATTGGCATCGCTAAAGCTATTATTGCTTGTGACCCTGCTAAAAACGTGCCAAAAAAAAATATTAATGTAAAAATAATTGCTGGTGATATGGGTAATAATGAAAAATATATAGGTAATCTCTGAATAACTCCTGAATAAGTTATAATCTGTTTAAACATCATAATTACAACAGTAATAAAAATCATTTTAGCTTCGAATGCTGATTTAAACATAGGTCTTATCTCTTTAAAACTAAATTTATTAAAAAAAATGGATAGAATAATAACTGGTATCACTGCTAAATGAACTGGTATTTTAAATACTAAGATAATTGATATGGTTAGTACTATTGACCAAAGGCTGATTATTAAATTCTTAATGTCTTGTGGATTATCATTTGATTTAGGTATCCCCGTTTCCTTTGGAATTTTTCTAACATAAAAAAAATATCCTAATAAAAATAATACTACTACCATTGGCAACATGCCTAAAACAAATGCTGTCATATCAATATGTGATAAACTTAGTGCTAATAATATAGATGAATATGTAGGCAAAAACAATTCTGAAATATGTCTAAAATAGCTTGTTACAAAAGTCTTTTCTTCCCTGGTTATATAATTTCCACCGGCATTATTAACAATAGGTGCTGCTATTAATACTGCACCAGGGGATGGTAATAATCCAATTATAAACGGTGCAACCATTGCATTAACTCTTCTACTATCAAATAAATTACTTAAGGATTTTTCCGCTAACATTATATGTCCTCTTTTTTCTAGCATTCTCTGTAAAAAAGTGATTGAATAAAAAGCTAATACAAGATAAATTGTATCCTTACTAAAAGTAGCCGCTCCCATAAGTTCAATAGACTTAAGTAAATTTATTTTATAAAGTATAATAGTTGCTACAATACCAACTGATATTGATAAATATAAAGGTTTATTAAACTTCATAACTACAATAATACAAGAAAAAATTAAAACTAATTTTATTATGTCCATTTAAATCCCATCCTTAAACAAAAAATTCTGGTTCTTTATGTAACGTTAAAAGAAAGTTTTCCAATGATGATAGCACCTGAATCGCTTCTGGCTGAACAATTTGTCTGGATTTTTCTGGACATATTTTTACACACGCTACACATGCAATGCACTTTGATATATCTGTAGACTTTGGATTATCTTTCGAAATCGCTCCCATTGTGCAATGCTCTACACATTTCATACATCCATTGCAGTTATCTCCTCCAACCGGGAAAAATGGAATTTTATTAAATTCTTTGAATGGATAATTTCCTTTAAGTTTTAAATCTGCCAGATTATCTTCATCTTTTTCATGAATATGGTCTACAAACTCTTGTAATTTCTTAATGTCCATCTCATCAGGTCGATTTGATGCAACCTTATCTGAAAATGAATGTGGCGCTATTAATGCAGCTGCTCCAATACAAACAAACCCATTTTTTTTACAAATATCTGCTTCCTCTAACAATGCATCCTCATAATCGCGGTTTCCATAGGTCACAACAAATATAGATTTTGTATTTTTCCCTTTCAGATTATGAAATAGATTAATATCAGGTAATCTTCCTCCATAAACTGGAGCCCCTATAATTACCAAGTCTTCCTCTAAAAATTCAAATGTCATTTCTCTTTTTTGTAAAAATGTTAAATCAATTTCCTTAAATGTACCAGAAAACATTTCAGCTATTTTTTTTACATATTTTTTTGTACCCCCAGTTGGACTAAAATATACTGCATAAACATTATTAAATTTCATGCTATGTTCCCCTCTCTTTTTAATAATATGTTTAGTCCACAGTTTAAATACTGTGGACTAAACATATTTTACATTTATCGTTACATTCTTTTTTTAATTCTTAAAATCCTTTAACCAATTCATTAGCTTTAAAAACGTACTCGTCCAAACGTTCAAAAGCTTCTATAACACTTGTTTTAGGCAATGCAAGATTTAAACGAATTGCATATGGGCGGTGGAAAGGACGTCCATCCTGCCACATAACTCCTACATCAGTTCCTGCTTTGTATAGCTGTTCAAGTGTCATGTCATGTTTCTTGCAATACTCTTCGCAGTCAAGATACAGCATATATGTTCCTTGAGGTTTTGAAGTTTTAATGCCTTCGTAATTATTCATGATGTGATCATATGCATAGTCAATATTTTCAGCAATTACTTGTTTAAGCTCTTCAACCCACTCATGACCTTCAGGTTTGTATGCACCAATCAATGCATGCTCTGAAAATACATTCAATTCATTGTAATGTGGTTTGCTGCCTTGTGATTTTACACGGTCACGGAGATACTTGCTGTAAATTATATGGTATGCACCAACTAATCCTGCAAGATTGAATGTTTTGCTTGGAGCATATATAGCAATTGTACGATTACGAGCATCTTCGTTTACGCTTTGTGTTGGTATATGTTTGTTATCATATAATACAATATCACTCCATATTTCATCGGATACAACAATACAATCATTATTTTTGTAAACTTCCATAGCTTTTTCAATTTCTTCGCGTTCCCAAACACGACCGCATGGGTTGTGAGGAGAGCAGAATACTGCAAAATGAATATTATATTGTTTTAACTTCGCATCCATATCTTCATAATCCATTCGCCATACACCATTTTCATCCTGTACAAGCTGACTGTGAATTATTTTGCGTCCATTGTTTTCTATAGACATTGTAAAGCCTATATAAGTTGGTGAGTGTAATAAAACACAATCCCCAGGAGCTGTAAATGCATTTAACGCTGCTGTTGAGCATCCAAGTACACCATTTTCATAACCTATATGTTCTGATGTAAGATCAGTTACATCGTTGCGAGTTTCGTGCCAATTTATAATCGAATCAAAGTATTCTTTATTTAATTGGAAATATCCAAACATGGGATGCTTTGCACGCTCAATAATAGCTTCTTGAATGGTAGGCACTGTTGGGAAATTCATATCTGCAACCCACATAGGAATTATGTCAAATCCTTCTTTCGGTGCTTCCGGTCCAAAACCTTTCATCAAATCCACAGCTATGGCATCTTTTCCTCTGCGGTCTATAATGCTTGTAAAATCATATTTCATAATAATTCATTCCTCTCATTCTCTATTTTATATTTTTGAACATCAGTTTAAAGCTAATTTGATTACGTATTTATTTTAATAATTGAGCTATTTCATCTACATCAGGCATATCTGTAATATTTGCTGCATAGTGAGCATATGTCAGATTCAATTCCTTGTCCACAACAAATGCTGCAGGCAACTGCATTTCATTTCCTTCATAATCTCCATGAGTTAATCCTGATGATTGTAACTTTGCTAATTTTTCCAATGAATCTGGACCAATCATTTCTTCTTGAGAGTTAGCGGGTTTAATTTCGAGTTGTTTATATAGTTCTTGGCTTGGATCACAAACAATATCAAAGGGATAAAATTCTTTTTCAATTTCTTTGCTTAATTTATCAGGGTCTGACTGTAGAACTATTAATACTTTTCCGCCCGACTCTTTTATTTTTTCATATTCATCTTTTAATATCATCATATCAAACCTGCATAAAGTGCATCCTGCATATCTTAAAAATAATATTGCAGTTTTATTATCGCTTAGCAAATTACTAAGACTTATGCCTCTTTCATAAGGTGTATCAACAATATAATCAGGCATTTTATTTCCAACTTCTAATTTCATATATACTCCACTCCTTCTAAGATTATAACACTTAATAGATTTTTATAACTAATTATTATTAATCAGCCTCATAACTTATAGTCATCTTAGCTTTTTTGTCCATTGCAAAACCAAATATAACAGATAAAACTAATATAGCTGCTACATAAATTCTTTCAACATTTGTTGAGAATCCCCACAGCAAGTAGAACTGATATGCTGCACAAGCTGCTGCACCGAATGATATTAATTTAAGCACAGGTTGAGAAACTTTTACTTTCGATTTTAAATATTCTTCAGGCAATGCTTTTGGCAATCTCACTAAAGCTAAACTTAAAACTACATTGAATGCTTGAATGATTAGCATAGCTGCATTTGCAATAGCTCCAATAGACAAACCTGTTATTATTGGCACAAGACCAATCACATAGAATATTGTCAACAAAACATGAGGAGTTTTATATTTTTCATTGATTGCACCAAGGAATTTAGGAAACCAACCATCTTCAACTGCTTGAAGTACAGGTTTTGTTACCCATGCCAATGTAGCATTTAATGTAGTAGCAAGTGCAAATCCAGCTCCGCATACTGTAAAGAATACAAATGCCCATTGTGGCATAACAGCTTTTGCAACTAATGCCAATGGTTGGTTGGCAACTTCGCTTATTGGTAATACGTTCGCTGCAACAATGCTCATAAATGCATATAAGCCTGAAACAGCAAGTGTAGATACTATTATTACAATCGGAATATCTTTAGTAGGATTTTTTGCTTCAGCACCAAAATTGATAACTACAGTAGCTCCACCAGCTGCAAAAGCCAACAATGCACCTGCACCCATAATACCTCTTATCCCATTAGTCATAAAGTCAGGACCACTTAAAATACCAGGTTGTACATGTCCAACCCCAAATCCAACAAACATTGCAAGACCTGCAGCCATTAACACTACCATTGAATTTTGAACAACAGCAGCACCTTGAACGCCCATAAGATTAAGAACATAAAACACTGTCATCATAATAACTGCTGCTGGCATTAATGGTACACCGGGTATTAATGACTGCGCATATTGTGCAAAGGAAATTGCATACATAGCAAGAGCAACATTAGAAAATATATATGTAATCATAAAAACGCCTGCCCACTTTTGTCCTGCAAGAATAGCAACCTGAGTATATTGACCACCACGCATACGAACAGTTCCACCAATAATGATTACAGGTATTGCCATAATAATTGTAAAAATTGCTGCTACCATGAATGATAGTGGAACCGATTTCCCCGTCATTCCTATTGCAACACCTGTCAGAGACATAATCCCTGCTCCTATTATTTGTCCAACAGCGATCGACATCAAATCTTTTCTTCCTAAAACTCTTTTTAAATCTTTCGTTCCAAGGCCAGTATCAGAAGTTGTTGCTGCAAATTCTTTTTTATTCTTCATAAAAGTTCTCCTTTAAGGAATTATTTAATATAAAATTTTAAACTCATCATAATAATTTTAGAAATCAAAAAATCTTGAACATTAGGTATTTCTATATTTGATGCAATTTTTAAATATTAAAAAATAACTAACAAGATAGATTACATATTATAATTATAAAATTGAAGATCTTTTTTAATTTGTTAATATAATTAATCACGCTATATATATCATGATCCTAATATAAAACTTGCTGTCTTAACGTTTTCATAACAATCGTAACTATTTCATTTTATTGTTACAAACTCTTCAATTTATACTTTTTAAAAATTATGTAATCTTACAAACTTAACTACTTGCTTTGCTCTACATGACTGGCCAAAATCATGTGCACTAAGAAATTTATTTTGTTTAGCAGCTAAACTATCTTAAATTAATTATAATAAACTCATTCTCAAATGTCAATATTATTTATTAAAATTATTAAAAAATATTGTTTATCGCATAAACAATATTTTTGTTATTTTTTATTTTATTGTAATAATACGTCTATTTTTGCTTACTTTTTACCTTTTATAGGTGTTATTTTATTTTTTTGTTTAGCAACTAAACACTTAATCATTAAATTGATTAAATTTTAAGTTTAGACATTCTATAATTTTAACATAAAAAAAGCAAGCATTTATTTTAGGCTATAAACCATAATTAACACTTGCCATATTATTTTATTAAAACAATTTTATATATTCATGTATTACTTTGTAGAATGTATCAATTTCTTCGATGGTACAGCTTTTTAATAGTTCATGTTTTGTTTGCATAATATCTGCATTATCATAAGATTTATGGGCTGTGCTTAATCGTTCACCTTTTTCTGTTGTATAAATGTGAACTGTTTTAGCGTTATCTTCTTCTTTTTTACGTATAACCAATTCTTTTTTTTCAAGTTTATTTATATTTTGAGAAATAGCTCCTTTAGTGGTTCCCCATGCTTTTGATAGTTGACTTACTGTAATACCAGGGTTGTCCGCTATTATAGTTAACAAATGTATTTCTACCATACTAATAAGATCGCCAGTACCATCATAATCATGAAATTTACTCATATACTCATTATATTTAATTACAAATTGATATAATTCATTTGCACGAGGGCTTAGTTGTGCATAAATTTTATCAATTTCATCTTTGTTATTATAATCAGGCATTAATTCCTCCAATTAATTAAGTTGCACTTATAGTTTGATAATAAGTGCAATTATAAAGTTAATACATCAATAAAGAGACATATAAAATAAAACTTATAATTAATAATTATTCGGTTTTATATACATATATCAAAATGATTTTTACTACATTATGCAATATTAAACATTTTAATTAATATTTGCATGTCATATAATGTTAACATAAATTCTGTTGAATTGCAACAAGTAATAAAATTTTACGATTTTAAAATTTTAAATATCTTATAAAAATTAAACTTCTTATTTATTCATACCATATTCATTTTATATTTTTTTAAATAGTTAAACTAATTTAATCTCTATTTTTCTAATACAGCATAACGAACTGATTTACAAATATTACTTTTTAATTATTTGCTCTTCAGCAATATTCAAATTTTCTTTACTCAGCGTTTTTAATGTAATTATATGTAAACTCACTGCTATTCCTATTAAAAATAAAAATATTTTAATATGTAATGATGAAATTATTAATGATGATATAATTAATGAACACCATAAAAAAATTATAGCACCTATTTTTGTTTTTTTAGGTATTGCTTTATAAGTTAAATAATTGTAAATATATGGGCCAAAAACATGATGGTTTATTAGCCAGTTATATAGTTTTTCAGAGCTTCTCAAATAACAAAATGATGCAAGAAGTAAAAAAGGCGTAGTAGGAAGTACGGGCATTAAAATACCAATAACACCTAATACCAATGAAACAGACCCAACTATTATTAATAAAATTTTTTTTATTTTTAATATATTCAATTATTTCCTCCTGTTTTTAAATTTAAGAACCTACTATTTAGTTATTTGTAATTTTTCATGATATATTTACAAAGTCGAAAAAAACACAATACTCAAGAAGGTTACATACTATTAAAATGGAATATTTTACAATTATTATTATTATTATATATTATTAAACGAAATGCTACAACCTGAAAATTTAACAAATCATAGCCACTTCTTTAGTTTTTTATATTTCCTGGACAATAAAAAATCCCTCTGTTTTATGGAGGGATGGTATATATTATGAAGCATTTTTGATAATAACGTCTCTGTCTTATTGAGTTTTAGACTATTTTAATACAGTAGTACTTAAAGTTTTACTTAAAATTGATTTTTTCTTACTATTTTTTTCTTCAATATTTTGGTATTTATAATCCCAATAAATATTTTTACTTAGTACCTTTGAATCATAATCATCCAATATAAATCGAACTTCCTTAGATAGCACGAATAAGGCAACAATATTTGGTATAGCCATTATTCCCATGGCCATGTCAGCTAATTTCCAAACAAATGTAGCATCAATCAGCGTTCCGATTATTAAAGCTGTAATTGATATTACTTTAAAAGTATTTAAAGTTATAGGTTTTGCATTAAATAAGTTTTTAACATTTGACTCTGCAAAGAAATACCAACCTACAATAGTTGTCAAAGAGAAAAATGATAAACAAACTGATAAAAACATTCCACCAAATATGCCAAAGCTCGAAGCAAAACCATTTTGTGTCATAACTGTTGCGCTCTCAACCATTGCCGAAGCAGGTATTGTTGGATTATATGAGCCTGAAGCCATATTTACCATAACAGTTGATGTACAAATTAAAAATGTACAAATAAATACCCCTATCATTGCTGCAAATCCTTGCTCTGCAGGATGCTTAGCATCTGCAACTGCATGAGAATGTGGTGTAGAACCCATTCCAGCTTCATTAGAAAACAATCCTCTTGCAAGGCCAAATCTTATAGTTTGTTGAACTGTAATACCAAGAACTCCTCCTATTGAAGTAGGTTTAAATGCTCCCACAAAAATAGTCTTTAAAGCTGTAATAAATTCTCCTAAGTTCAAAACTATAATTAAAAAACTTCCCAATATATATGCACCAGCCATCAATGGAACTACAGTTTCCGCAAAAGATGCTATTCTTCCCATTCCACCCATTAATATTAAAGTAACTACTATTGCAAGTCCAATGGAAACTGCGGTCACAGGAACATTAAAAGCAGTGCTAACTGAACCAGCTACTGAATTGGACTGAACCATAACGCCAACTACTCCTAATGCAACTATGCATGCTATTGAAAAAAATGTAGCTAACTTTTTAGATTTCAAACCATTTTTAATATAGTAAGCAGGGCCACCTACTAATTCTCCATTCTTAGTTTCTCTATACACTTGAGCTAATACGGCTTCGCTAAAAATTGTAGCCATACCAAAGAAAGCTGATAGTAACATCCAAAAAACAGCTCCAGGGCCACCTGCTGCAATGGCTGTTGCAACGCCCACAATATTTCCCGTACCTACCTGTGCCGCTACAGCTGTAGATAAAGCTTGGAAAGATGTCATTTTACCTTCTTCAACTTCTTCTTTCTTTATTATGCCTAAAATCATTTTCCTTAGAGCTGGAAATAATCGTGTAAATTGAGGAAATTTAAGTTTAACAGTCATATAAACACCAACACCCAAAAGTGCAAAAATAAGTAGATAATCCCAAAGTACTGTATTTAAAACATCAACCAAAACTCTAAAACTTTCCATATAAAAAGCCTCCATTTTTTTATTATTATAAAAATACATTGAAGTCTATTTCTTAAACGCAAACGTTTCTACTAATACATTGTAAAGTTCTACTTTCAATTTTCTTCAATTAGTTTCATTGCTATAAAATATTTTTATCAAAAACTTATTAATAATAAAATAAAGTATAAATAAATAAAATAAGAACCCAACTTGTCAACATTTTGACGTGTAAGGTTCTTATTAAATATTTTAATTATTTTTAATTTTCGATATATTTTTCTTTAAGTTTATTTTCCGATGTTTCTATTTTGCTTTCTGTGTCTCCCAAAATTTGATTTTCTTTTCTGAAAAAAGTTATAAGCACCAACAACATAAGGATTATTCCACCATAACCTATTCCTGGATATACATATCCGATTAATTTAGTGAAACCGAGCAAGCTGGCAGTATAAGAAAATGCTGAAACTAACAATATTATTGTTTTGTTTCCTAATTTTCCACCAACAGGACTTTCATTAAATCTTGTATAAACTCCATAGAAGCATGAAATTGCTGTTGAATAAAGTCCTAAAAATAATATTATGGAATAAACTGACCCAAACATAGGTGATATTGAATTTGCTAAAGCAACCATAGGCAAAGAAGCATTGCCAACTACCTGAATATTTCTTTGTAATGCTGTATATAAAGCAAAAGCACAAATACCAAGACACATGCCTCCTATGAGTGAACCTGACATAAGTGTTTTTTCGCTATTGGATTTTTGACCCATTGGTACTAATACTGCAATAGCAATAACAAAATTAAATGAAACATATAAAATTCCTGACAAGGACCAATGTTTAATTAATGGGCTTGAGTTTACAATAATTTCCTTCGCCGTATCAGCAACTGAAATAGGATTTGCTATAAAATAAACGCCCATTCCTAATGCTCCTAAAACCATAAAAGGTACAATTGCTGACAATACTTTTACTATACCATCAAGCCCTGCAAACAAACTCACGATCAACAATGAACATAAAATAATGCCACCAGCGTATGTTGGCAAGCCAAATGCTGTGCTAAAAGTTGTACCTGATGCAGCAATCATAATAGTCAATGTACCAAACAGTGTAAATGTTATTAATATGTCAGCAAATATTTTGGGCAATTTTGAACCGCCAAATGAGATAACCTTTTCATAATTTGTACAATTTAATTTTTTACCCAATACCAATGGTAAATATGCATAAATAATAAACAATACTGTTGCAACTACCAGAGAAAATAGTCCTTGTTTCTCAAAAGCATTAAAAAATTGTAAAATTTCCTGTCCTGAAGCATATCCAGCTCCAATTACCGTTCCAACATATGTGGAAGCGATTCCAAATGCAGTAACTCCTGTTTTCTTTCCCATTTAATTCCTCCAATAACATTTTATTAACTATATTTTAATGGAGGGCTTTCAGATTTCTTCGATAAGTTTCATACACTATAAAAAATTTTTATAAAAAAAGTATCGATAATAAAAAATAATTATCAATACCATAAAATCATCACATTTCTATTTCACTATAATAAACTATGCCATCTATGAATTTTTTTAAATTCACCGTTCCTCTTTTTATACTTTTTCCCCTAATAAAGTCCATCTCAATTTTAATTTGTTCGAAGTTATATAATCCATTGGAGTATTCAGTAAATATTTCATTCATATAATCTTCAGTTCCTATATTTGCCAAATTTATCATTCCCACAGTAGCTGCTCTTCTAATCCTTTGTTCCGTAATTTTCGGGTTAACATTAAACTGGCTACACAGCTCTAATAAAGAAATATCGGACATACTTTTTTTTGTTTCGATTAAGTACTTTGCTACATTTATTATATCTTGACTACCTGACTCGCTGAGTATACCTATTCTTTGCATCACTCTTTTTATGCCCACAACGCTATTATCTTTATTAAGTTCTGAAGAAACAGTATTTTGGCTTGCAGGGAACAATCTTTGAATCATTTCAAATTTCTTGTTCATTTCCAATTTTTCTATAACCTTTTTAATAACTGTTTGTACTTCAATTGCATCAATAGGCTTTGATATAAAAAATTCCACACCGCTCTCATATGCTTTTGATACCATTTCTTTGGATGATACCTGAGAAATCATTATATACTGTGTGTTAGGATTACTTTTCTTCAATTCCTTTACCAAGCTAATACCATCCTTTCCAGGCATAAGCAAATCTAATAAAACCAAATCCGGACTAAGTGCTGCAATATCTTTTGAGGCATCAAGTCCGTTATAAGCTTTTCCTAAAACTTCACCTAAATCTTTATCTATAATTATTTTTTCAAGAATTTTAACTATATTTCTGTCATCATCAACAATGAATATTTTCATCCACATCTTCCTCCAAAAATATTTTCGGTATTATAATAATAAAATTTGTTCCAAATCCTACCTTAGAATTTACATCTATTTTTCCATTAAGCTGTTCTTCAACAATATATTGAACTATGCTAAGTCCAAGACCTCTGTTTATTTCACCTGTATTATAATTAATTTTAGTTGAAAAACCTGGCGAAAATATTTGCTTCAAATCTTCTTCTTCAATGCCTGCTCCATTATCAGAAACTTTAAAAACATGCTCCTGCCCATGAATTTTGTGTATAACGCTGATTTTTGCATTGTTTTGAGATTCTTCAACAGCGTCCATGCTGTTTGTTATAAGATTTCTTAAAACAGACATGAGATAGTAATGTTTTGAAGTATAAAAATTTTCCCCTACATCAAATTCAAATTCTATGTTTTTGTTAAAGATTTTAGATTCCCTTTTCATAGTTTCAAGAAGAATATTGTTTATATCCTTATATTCCATACCGTTGTCCTTAAGCTCATTTTGTGTTATATCTTTAATTCCTCGAACAACCAGTCCATTTTCCTTTTTTATTTCATGTATATCCTTTGCTATAGTCAAAGCTTTATTTGCCCAACTTTCATTGTCTTCGTTGTTTTTGATTTGTTCGAACAGTTCATATGACTGAGTCATGACTTGCTCAATATTTTCCATGTTTTTTTCAATCCAGAAAAGTTCTGACTTTAGTTTGGATGTCAAATACAACAATTTTTTATATCTTTCTTCATGCTCACGCTTTGTAAGCAACATGCCGTAATAATTTAACGCGTTTATAACAGTCAAAATTGTCACAGAACGGACAACGCTTACTATAAGCAATGACGGAATGACATCAACAAGATACGGTTTAGTGAGTATAAAATATCTTATAAGTCCCTCCACAAAGTTTGCCCCAAAATCGCAAACTATAAGCTTAACAAAAAGAACACCCAAATTATTTTTGATTTCTTTTTTTATCAATAATTTAAAAAATAAAGAATAAATAATGTAGAATATAAATTCAATAATATAAGTAACAGCTGAATTAAAACCATCACCATAAGTTAATTCATGAACTGCCACTCTCATAACAAAAACCATTATACCGGACAATATACCTAAAGGAACCGGGCTCATATCATCATAATGATAAAGAAATATTACAAAAATTATTATTCCTGCTGAAACAACAAAATCACTTCCCAGTAATCCTAAATTTACCAATGAAGCCAATGCAACGGATAATGATACAAACAACATTTTTTGAACAGACTTCAAACAAATCACCTCATAATTATTATATATGATATTTGCAAATATTTCTACAGTTTTATGTATTTTCATTAACTTCAGTACTAAATATATCCACTTTAAATAAATATGCTAATATTGAATAATGAATATTTTAGAATAAAATAGTTTTAGATCTTAGATAATAATTAATAAAAATAGGTANNTACCTATTTTTATTAATTATTATCTTAAAACATTCAAATTAACTTTTAAATTTACTAATTTTTAAATAACTTTCTAGCAAGCTTATTGCCTAAAATACCGCCTACAACCATTACAGCTAAGAATACCCATCCTGAAAGAGAAAAGTTTGCTATTGGTGTATATAAAGCACCTACGTTGCATCCGTTTGAAAGTCTTGTTCCAAATCCCATGCTTAAACCTCCAAGAGCATAAAGTAAAATTTCTCTAAAAGTTATGTTCATTTCTTCAAAGAATGTCTTCTTGAAAATTCCTGCAGTCAATAAGTAAATACTTGTACCAACTACAATTCCAAAGTTTTGTACAGAAACTGCATTTTGGAAAAATGGCTGAACAAATCCATCCGGCTTCATTTTAGCAAATGCTGCTAATGATTCAGGCGAAACACCAAATACCATTAATATTTTACCAAACCAAATACCATATGGAGTTGATGCTCCCCATCCTGATTTTGTAACTCCCATCAATATAGCAAATAAAATAGTAATTACTATAGCACCTTGTTTCATAGTCCATGGTTTTACAAATATTCTGTCATATGAGTTGTCACTTAATACACTGTAATCATCTGCTACTGTTACAGCTAATTGATCTTGAACTTTTTCCATTGGAGTTCCTATGAATGTTCTACCTTTTTTACGGCTGTTTTCATATGCATATGCAGCTCCAACAACAATTCCGCAGAAAATAGCTGTAAGAACTAATGCTCCAAGATATCCTTCAACTCCATCCCATTTAAATAAATCAGGTAAAAATACACCGCCTGCCATTTTCTCTCCTACAGGAGAAGTAAACCATGATTTTTTAACCCACTCAGCAGTATTTTGAACAGGGAAACCTAAAAATACACCCATTCCGAAAAATATTAATGTAGTCAATGCTCTAGGTAAACCTGTAACTAAATCTGTAAGAACACCTGATGCACAGCATGATGAAAATGCCATACCAAATCCAAACATGATTCCACCTATTATTAAACCAAGATTTATAGGGTTGATCCAAAGTTTATAAGCAGTTACATCTTGCTTAAAGAAAAATGCAACTGATACTAAACAAGATATGAAGAACATGAACATTAATGTTCTCATCAGCTTAGTTGAACCTGTTCTGTAAGCTCTGTTTACACTACCTGCAAAACCCATATAAGCTCTTGTTAGAGTGTAACCCAATCCGCATCCTATCAAAAGTCTAAAAAATAACATATCACTTTTTAATAAATTTTTCCCCAATATTAAAGCTGCTAAAATTAAAATAATTCCCAAAACTCTTTCAATTTTTTTCAATTTTCTCTCCTCCAATTTTTATAAATATATATTAATTAAAATTATATTCTGTAACTATTTTATCTCTTTTAGTAATTTGATCATTAAAATATTCATAACAGCTAATTCCTAAATAAGAGCCAGAAATATTCATTACATTGTCATATCCTGAATTTTTAAGTGCCATAAGTGCATTGTAGCTTCTTTGGCTTGAACGACAATGTAAATATACAGGTACGTCTGTTGGAATTTCTGACATTCTTTGTCTTAATTCACTAAGTGGAATATTTATTGCATTTATTAAGTGGCCAGCTTCATATTCATGTTTTTCTCTTACGTCCACTATAAATGCACTTTTTTCTACTAATTCTCTTACCATTGTAACAGGCACTTGTTTAAATACACCGTTTAAAATATTTAATGATACCAACGCTGCAAAATTTACTATATCTTTTGCAGTACCGAACATAGGTGAATAACATAATTCTAATTCTTTTAAATCTTCTAAAGTTGCATTCATTGTGATCATAGCTGCAATAACATCTATTCTCTTATCAACATTTCCTTTTCCTATAGCTTGAGCTCCTAAAATTACGCCTGTTGGAACTTCGTATATTAATTTAAAATGCATTGGATTGCTATTAGGCATTAAACCAACTTTGTCACCAGGGATTATATAAACAAAATCATAATTGATTCCTGATGCTTTTGCTGCTTTTTCATTTAGACCTGTTGAAGCTGCGTTTATGTCAAATACCTGAACACATGAAGAACCTATTACACCTGTATTTCTATGAGGAATTCCGTAAATATGGTCCGCCGCTGCTCTAGCTTGTCTTTGTGCAGGTCCTGCAAGTGCAAGTCTTGATTTTTTATGAGTTAATTTGTTATAAACTTCTATAGCATCTCCAACTGCATAAATATTTTTGTCATTTGTCAAATAATTGTGGTCAACTTTAATTGCGCCAGTTTCTCCAATTTCAAGGCCTGCTTCTTTTGCTAAAGTTGTTTCAGGTCTTACACCGATTGCCATTACTACAACTTCTGCATCTATTTTCTTGCCCGATGATAATACAATTTCTTTTTCTTCAATTTTTTGTATTCCATCGCTAAGTACAAGGTTAACGCCTTGATCCATCATTTCTTTGTGAAGAATTTGAGCCATATCATAGTCAAAAGGTGCCATAACTTGATTTAATGCTTCTACTAAACTTACATCATATCCTGCAATTCGTAGGTTTTCTGCTACTTCCATTCCTATAAAACCGCCACCTATTACAGCAATTTTTTTAGCATCTTTTTCTTTAATATAGCTGTTTAATTTTTTTATATCTACAACATTTCTTACTGTAAAAACGTTTGGATTATCTATTCCTTCAATTCTTGGAAGAATAGGGTTAGCTCCTGGAGAAAGGAACAGTTTATCATAAGACTCTGTATATTCTTTTCCTGTCAATAAATCCTTAACCATAATTGTTTTTTCTTCGCGATTTATTTTAGTTACTTCGCTGTTTGTTCTTGCAACTATGTTGTATTGGTTTTTAAATACAACTGGATCCATCATTACCAAGCTGTCGCTGTCTTCAACAATTCCACTTAAATGAAATGGCAGTGAGCAGTTAGAAAAAGATACATTTGGCCCTTTTTCAAACATTATTATTTCAGCTGATTCATCCAATCTTCTTGCTCTTGCTGCTACAGATGCACCTCCTGCAACTCCGCCGATGATTAAAATTCTTTTACCCATTTAAAATTCCCTCCAAATTTTATTTATTATGAATTTATTAATTTTGTAAATGTTAATTATAATTAAATATGCAATTATGTATATTAATTAACAATTTGATGTAAAAGTAAAATGTCTTTACCATTTACTTAATTTATTATATAATTAAATTAGAAGTTTGTATAATAAATAACTTTTATATATCATAAGTTATTCTTATGGCATAAATTTAACAAGGATTGGTGAAAAAATTTGAATTTAGATTATCTAAAATCATTTTATTATATTGCACAATGTAACAGCATATCTAAGGCAAGTGAAATATTACATGTTACTCAGCCTGGTTTAAGCATGCAACTAAAAAGCTTAGAATCAGAATTAGGCTTTTCTTTGCTGAGCCGTTCAAATAAAGGTGTATTGCTTACATCAGAAGGGGAAATAGTTTATGATTATGCTAAGTCCATATTTACGCTGGAAGAAAACATGTATAACAGCATTAATTCTTTAGAGCAAAAGAAAAATACATTGTTTATTGCATCATGCAAAACTTATGGTTCATACCAACTGGCTTCTAACATATGCAATTTTAAAGATATACATTCAGGATTGGATATTTGCATGGATACTTTCAATACAAATGAAGTCATAGATAAAATCCTTAATCATGATTACAACATAGGTATAATTAAAGGAAAATGTAGCACAGAATCAAAAGAAATGATTGAAGAAACGCCGTTTTTTGATGATGAAATTGTACTTTGCATTAACCCTTCATATTCAAAAGATGAAATTAAAATTAAAGAAGTTAAAAGAATACCTTTAATAATGAGGGACGCTAATTCAGGAACATATAAAATGTTAAAAAGATTTCTAAATAATAACGGTATTGATACAAGCGATTTGGATATATTGATTTACAGCAATTGTACAGAAATTATCAAATCTTCCATTCTTAACAGCTGCTGCGCCAGCTTTGTTTCCAAAAGCTGTATTCAAAAAGAATTAAAAAACAATCTAATGAAAACAATAAAAATTTCTGATGTGGAAAATTTCGATGATCTTCGTTTCTCATATCATCTTATAAATAGGAAACAATATAAATTAAATATATATGAACAAAGTTTTTATGATTTCTTGTTAAAGAAAAATAATAATAAAAATTAGTCGTAGAAATTTAACGCTTTGTTATAGTCATATTATATAAAAATGGTCTTTGCAAAGAAAGCTAAGACCATTTTTATATATTTTATTCCATACGTTCCACAAAAAATTTCTTTTTAAAAAATGATGTTTTATAATCTATTTTTAACCTCTTAGCTAAAATCGTCACTTCATTTTTATAATAAACTTTTATATTATCTATTTCAACTATATTGTCTCCGTCTTCAGGTTCATCCAGAACCAGTCTAATCCTTGGTCCAACTCAGCTTTTATCTGCTAAATATAATCTAAATCCCGTTTCGGAATCATTGCCATACTCCAATTTATACTCTTCAGCAGCATCAGAAGTTATTTTTATATCCACTAATATGCCTCCCTTCTTATATAACTAATATCAAACTATATTATATAATATAACAGCAAAAACATTTTTGACTATTAAATAATAAGTGCCATGTATTAATTATACACGGCATTTATTTAATTATATACAAATAATTTATATTATATATTTTATTTTTAAAAAACCTTATTTCATAATAGCTCATTGCATTGATTATTAATGATTTTTAAAATTTCTTCCCTTATATCAATATATTCTTTTGTACATCTTGAATTATTATTATTTTTTAAAATATCAAAAGTGAAATCCGTATTAAACTCTTTAAGAATTGTACCCGGCCTACAAGACATAACTAAAACCCTTGTAGCAAGTTCTAACGCTTCATCTACATCGTGCGTAATAAGTAAAACTGTATTTGTGGTTTTATTCCAAATTTCTCTTATCAATTTTTGCATATTATGTCTTGTTAAAGCATCTAATGCACCAAAAGGTTCATCCATAAGAATTAATCTTGGTTTATTCACTAAAGTTTTTGCAAGTGATACTCTTTGTTTCATTCCTCCTGAAAGTTCGTAAGGTCTATTTTTCTCAAATCCGCTTAAGCCAACAAGTTCTAAATATGTTTTTGTCAACTCTGTAATTTCATTTTTAGGAAAATTTCTCATTTTTAATCCAAATGAAACATTATCCTCAACATTTAACCAAGGATACAACACAGGATTTTGAAATACAACACCTTTATGATAATCAGGCCCTGTTATAGGTTCATCATCCATTATAGCCTCACCTGAAGAAGGCTTAATAAAACCTGCTAATATGTTAAGCAATGTACTTTTTCCACATCCTGAAGGGCCAAGAATACATATGAATTCCCCTTCTTTAATGTCTAAATTAACGTTTTGAAGAGCATCAACATCACGCTTTTCGCCAACATATTTTAAAAACAAATTTTTTAATGTTACAACATTATTTGTTTCATTTTTTATATTTTCAACCATCAAAACACTCCATTTCCAATGTATTGATTATATTTTAATAAATTATTTTACAGCATTTTCTATATATATAGGATTTACAGCATTTACAAATGTTTCAGACTTAGGTTCAGATAATAAGCTTTTCTGTTTATACAAAAAATCCGCTGTATCTTTTAAATTATCTGCTAATTTACCTTTTTCAGAAGTTGTTCCAAAATAATCAGAACTTAACTGTTGTTCAGCTGTTAGCCATATTGAGCCCTGAGTTTGTTTTAAAGCTTCTTCTTCAGTGATATTTAATGATTCAGCAATTGTTTTAACTGCTTCATTTCTATTTTCATTATAAAGTTTTACAGCTTTATCCAAAGCTTTTATATAATTTGTCACAATCTGAGGGTACTTTTGCGCAAATTCTTTACTTACAATTTCTACATTTGATGTGATTATACCATATTCAGCTAAATCCTTGCTTGTAACTATTGTTGTCCCATCCTTTAAAATATCTGAAAGTATTGGTTCCCAACCATATGCAGCATCTATATCGCCTCTTTGCCATGCAGCATATATATCGGGCATTTGCATGTCCAAAAGCGTCAATTCTTTTTCAGAAATTCCATTTAATTCTAAAGCTTTTAGCAAGCTGTAATGTGCTGTTGTAGCAAACGGAGTAGCTACCTTTTTACCTTTTAGATCCTGTATTGAATTTATATTCGAGCCATTTTTAGCAACTAATCTCTCGGCGTCACCAAGAACTTCATGTATCCAAATAACTTCTGCATCTATGCCATTTGAAATACCCAATGTAGCTGAAGCAGATCCTACTAATGCAAAATCTATACTACCTGAAATAAGTGCATTTCTTATATCACCAGCTTGAAATTCTATTATATTTACTTTTACTCCAAGTTCTTCTTCAAAATATCCTTTTTCAATGGCAATTTTTTCATCATTAGGCATTACTTGTGTTCCAATGTTCACCTCTTTAGGTAAGTCCGTTCCATTATTAGAAACAGTTGATGATTTGCATCCTGTAATTACAGCTGTCATTAAAGCTAATGAAACTGCGGCCATAAATATTTTTTTTAGTTTCATGATATATCTCCCTTTTAATTTATATATTTTATTCTTTTCCTTTCCATGGTACAAATCTATGTTCAATAAGCTGTATACCTTTGTCCAACAATATACCTGTTATGCCCATTATTATAATACCTAAAAAGATAATATCACTTCTTAAATATCTGCTTGCATCTAGTACCATCCATCCTATACCAGAATTTGCTGCGACCATTTCAGCTGATACTAAGGTTGTATAAGCAACACCTAATGATGTTCTTAGACCAGNNTTAGACCAGTAAATATATCTGGCAGACATGCAGGAAATATTACATATCTGATTATCTGCAATTTATTAGCACCCACAGTGTAAGCACTGTTTATATAATCTTCCTTTATTTTTATAACAGCTGATACACATGAAATATATGCAGGTGCAAAACAGGCCAAGAATAAAAGTGAAATTTTCGACTCATTTTCAATTCCCATCCATAAAACTAATAAAGTATAGTATGCAAGCGGTGGAAGAGGTCTGTAAAATTCTATTAAAGGATCAAAAACAGCTCTAATTTTAGAATTATAACCACTTGCAAGTCCTAAGGGGATTGCTGTTATAGCAGCAAAAAAGAAAGCTATTATAAGTCTTTTCATACTTTCTGCTAAATGTTCTAGCAAAGTAAAATTTTTATACCCATTTTCCATAATATCAACAAAAGCTACAAATACTGATTTCGGATTTGGCACTAAATTCTGATCAACTAATCCTAATGCAGAAACAATAATCCATATAAATAAAATAGAAACTAAAGTTCCCATTGATATTATTTTTTCAGTTGCAGTCTTTTTGTTCATACTTTACATCCTTTCTTACTATTTACTACACAAAAATTACATTTTCATTATATAAATTAATTTTTAAATAACAATAACAATAACATTAAAATATATACAATTTTGTTAATTTTATCTCAAATTAAATATATCATATTCCTTGGTGATTTCATAATAAGTAATTTTTATAAAGCATAACAAATCCTTATGCTCAAATTATAGATATTTAAATATTTCTAACATTCCATTTTAAAAATCTAACAACTCCCATACTTAAAATTAAAGAAATTAATAATATAATGTATAGACTTAAATTAATATCTATAACTTGTCCATATATTAATTGACCTGGTGCAACACTTGCAGTAGCAACAGCAGTTGAAAAAGCACTTACTTTTCCAAGCATATCTTCTTTTACTTCCTGCTGAATATATGTTAAGGATATAATGTTGGATAAAGCTAAGGATAACATTATTCCAAGGCCCCCTATAGAATATAATATAACAACAAATAGTTTTTCTGTTTTTAAATAAGTGGCTATACCCATGATTATAATGCCAATTACCATAAGATACATAGTTTTGTGAATTTCTTTCATTTTAAATATTTTGGGTTTAAATGTTATCATTAACCCTCCAAATATCATACCTGATACAAAAACAGCTTCTACAAAGCCATATATGGATGCAGGCATATTTAATATTATTTTAATAAAATAAGGGGATACAACGCTTAGAATGGGTACTACAAATATATTAGTTAAAGCATAAGAAATTATAATTCCAAGTACAATTTTCTTTTCCTCTTTTAGATATATAAAACTTTTTTTCATTTCCTTCAAGGATTGAACAATAGGATTTTTAAATTTTTCTTTTGTTTCTAAATCTGGAATACATAAAAACAATTCTAAAATTGCTGAAAGTAAAAAACTAATTGCATTGATTATTACTATTATTTTTATTTCAACAAAGCTATATAATAAACCGGCTACTATGGGTCCAAGTAAGTTGACTATAGCTCCTACCTGTTGAATTATTCCATTAGCTGAAGCTAATTTTTCTTTTTCAACAATTTGTGGGATACTTGCAGTAACTGAAGGACTATATAAAGTATAAATAATAGATAGGAAAAACATAACCGTTCCTACTATTATAGTATTATCATTTCCACTAATCAAAATTATTGAATATATAAACATTAATATAAAACTAAAAAAATCAAGATACACCATGATTTTCTTTCTATTTACTGTATCTGCTAACAGCCCTGCAATTGGTGCAAATAAAATATAGGGAATAGTTGAAATTGCTAATATTGTTGAAAAAATTGCAGCACTGCCTGTTAAATCTAAAATGTATAATGACATACAAAATCTTTGAATTGCATTTCCAAGCAAAGATATAATTTGTCCACTAACCACTATAATAAAATTTTTATTTTTCATGTAGTCCTCTAACAAGTTCGTAATCAATACAAATAGGGTAATTTTTATTTTGACTTAATTGCAACTTACCTTCTATTCCGTAAATTTCTTTTAAATTTTCTTTTGTTATTGCATTTAATGGAGTACCCTGACAAATAACTTTACCTTTTTTAAGTCCTATAATATTATTAGCAAACCTGCAAGCATTATTTAATTCATGCAATACCATAACAATAGTAATATTTTTTTCTTTATTTAGTTTTTCCAATACTTGTAAAACTTCAAGCTGATAAGACATATCTAAATATGTGGTTGGTTCATCTAACATAATGATGTCCGTTTCTTGTGCAAGGGTCATTGCAATCCATGCTCTTTGCCTTTGTCCTCCAGATAAATTTTCTATTTCTTTGTTTGCAAAATCTTTAAGCCCTGTTTCCTCTAAAGCCCAATCAATAACTTTTTTATCATGGGAATTAAGACCACCTATGAGCTTTTGATGAGGAAATCTACCAAAAGAAACTAATTCTTTTACAGTAATTCCACTAGGACAAACTGGCCCTTGTGGCAAAAATGCCACCTCTGTCGCTATTTGTTTTTCTTTTTGCAATTTTATATTTTTTTCATTTATAAAAATATCTCCGGCTTTTGGCTTTATTACTCTTGCTATGGTTTTTAGCAAAGTAGATTTTCCACAGCCATTTGCCCCTATAATTATACTTATCTTTCCTTTTGGAATTGAAAGATTCATGTTTTCTATTATAGGAATATCTTCATAAGCTACTGATAAATTTTTTACACTAATAGCTTCCATTCATTACTCCTTCATAATTAAATAAATAAAATACGGAACTCCAAATATTGAAATTGTTATTCCTACTGGTATCTCAATTGGAGAAAATAAGTTTCTCGAAACTGCATCAGCAAGTAAAATTATTACAGTACTTACAACCGCAGATATGGATAGAAAATTTTTATGATATGGTCCAACTAAATTTCTTGCTATGTGAGGAGATATTAAACCAATAAACCCCACATTTCCAGCAAAGGCTGTAGCACCACCGGATAAAATAACTGAATAAAATAAAAATTTCTTTCTTTCCTTATTTAAATTTAAACCAAGAGAAATTGCATGTTCATCGGATAAATTTAACACATCAAGTTTTTTGTAGTTCAACAATACAATCATAAACACTATTGCAACTAGTGGAATTATAATTATTGCATAATTCCAACCTGCTCCCCAAAGACTCCCAGAAGTCCAAATTAATACTCTGTTATAATCACCAACTCCACCTCTAAAAGTAAAGAATGTTATAAATGCATTAAGCCCTGCATTAATTCCAAGACCTATTAGCAGTAATCTCTTTGGTTTAACTTTATCTCTGCTTGATAAGAAATAAAGTGTAAAAGCTGTAATTCCTGCACCTAAAATAGCCATAAATGGCAGTGTATAAATAGATAATGGACCAAGTACACTATAATAATTTGCGGTTTTTAATGAAACAAATATTACCGCTGCCACTGCAGCACCAGCATTTATGCCAATGATTCCTGAATCAGCAAGATCATTTTTTGTTATAGTCTGTAAAAGAGCTCCTGCAGTAGACAATGCAACACCAACAGAAATTCCTACAAGCATCCTTGGCAGTCTAAGATTTAGAACTGCAGCATTTTGAAGTTTAGTTCCATGTCCTAATAAAGTTTTCATAATATCTAAAGGTGATATTTTGTAAGTTCCCCAACATAAATACATTATTACAATCAAAACTAATAAAATATATAATACTAAGCTAATTATTTTATTTCTTTTTATTTTCATATTAACCTCGCTCCCTTCTCGCTATAACTATAAAGAATGGAACACCTATTAAGGCAGTAAATATACCAATTGGAGTTTCATAAGGATTATAAACCATTCTTGCTGCAATATCTGAATAGGTTAAAAGCACTGCTCCTAATAAAAAAGAAAAAGGTATGTTTTTTCTATAATCTTCTCCAAATAATTTTCTTACTATTTGTGGAACTATAAGCCCAACAAAACCTATATTTTTGCCAACAGCAACTGCAGCTGCACACATTGGTATCATTACGAGAAAAGTTATTAATCTTATTTTCTCTGGTTTTTCTCCAAGGCTAATTGCCACATCATCTCCTAAGCTTAGGATATTTATTTTCTTGGATAATAAAATTGCTATTACAAAACCTATACTTCCAACTACTAAAACTAAATAAAAATCAGACCATGTTGCATTTCTAAAACCACCAGCAACCCAAAAAGCAATAAACTGTGATTGATTAGATAAGAGACCTACTATTGTTGTTAGTGAAATAAAGAAAGTACTCATGGCAGTACCTGCCATAAGTATTTTCGTAATTGTCCTGTTATTTGAATTTCTTGATGTGAATCCAATAACTATTATTCCACTAAAAACTGCTCCAATTAATGATGCTATCATAACATTTAAAGTATTTATGGTAACTTTAGCTGCATAAAATATAGCAACAACTAAAGTAGCTCCTTGACTTACTCCAATTAAAGAAGGTTCTGCAATTGGATTTCTTGTAACTCCCTGAATCATAGCTCCTGTTATACCTAATATTCCACCTGTTATTAACACAGTAAAAACTCTCGGAATACGAACATCTCTAATAAGCATGTGTTCTAAAGTTTCACTATAATTAAAAATACTATTTAAAATTTCTGATATTCCGATTCTGGTCGCTCCTAGGGTAATAGATAGGAATACACCTATTATCAGAATAAAAATACTAAAAACTATAAAAGTTATTGTATTTTTATTTTTTCGTTCCATTTAACATCTCCATAATTTCATCTAATAAAAGTAATCTACCTATTGAACTATATCCTTGAACAAAATAAGGTGAAGATTGTAGGTTAATTACTTTACCCTCTTTTACTTGAGGCATATTATTCCATATTGTATTTTCTTCAAGTACTCTTAAGTCCTCATCTGTTGCAATTGCAAATATATAATCTGATTTTATAGAAGCTAATCCTTCATAAGTTATAACTGGTAAACTTATATCACTTTGTTCAGGCATACCTTCTGGTTTACTTAGTCCCATGTCATCATATAAAACACTTCCAAATCCAGCGCCATCAAATACGAAAAATTGACCGCCACTTGCTAAGAACGCTAAATAAGTTGTTTCTTCACCATAATTTTCTTTTATACTTTTACCAACTTCTTTTGACTTTTTCTCGTAATTTTCCAACCAAGTATTTGCAGCTTCTTCTTTATTAAATACATTAGCAAAAGCCTTAACGTCATCCTTCCAATTCAATGCTTCTAACTTAACCATAACTGTAGGAGCTATTTCACTTAATTGATCATACATTTTTTCTTGAACTGTGGAGATAACAATTAAATCAGGGTTCAAATTCATTATAGCTTCAATATCCATTGTATCTTGCATACTATATCCTAATATTGTTGCGCCTTTTAATGTATCCTCTAAATATGATGGAAATTTTGTATAATCATATGCATCACTATTAGCAGTTCCTATTACCTTATATCCCAATATGGATAAAATATCACTATTACCACTTAAATCAACTATTCTTTCAGGGCTTTCAGGAATTTCAACCTCTCCCCTAACATCTGTCACTGTAACAGTTTTGCTTTCTTCTTTTTTATCTGAATCAGTTGAACAACCAACTAATAGCATTGTAGCTAAGCAAACTGTTGTAATTATTTTTAATATTCCTTTTTTTTTCATTATCTTTTTCCTTTCAAAATGAATTTCTATATTATTTACTTGACCTAATTGTAAATGATTATCATTATCATTACAATAGCTGCACCTAATTTAATTATTTTTACATCTTAATTGATTATTTACTTGAACAATTTTAAATTTTTTAATATAATTTAATTACTTTTAGGAGGATATTATGATTGTAAAATCAAGTGAAGAATTTAAATCCATAGTTTTAAAAAAATTAGACTTTCGAAAATATACTTATAACAACTACAACTTATATACAAATAAGAAAAAGCCTGAGTTTGGGTATCTAATAAGCTACTCAAGGGAAAATTATTATAATTTAGGAATTGCAGACTATACAATACCTGAGGATTTTTCAATATCATTTGATAATCCTGAACATTTAATGCGTTTTGGGATTGTATATAAAGGAGTTACAAAATTTAAAATTGAAAATACTGATATATCATCATTTACTCCATCATCTTTCTTTGTAATTGAAAAAAGTATTAAAGGCGAACAACACTGGAAAAAAGGTCAGCATTTTCATGGAACTGAAATAACAATATATGAAAAATATTTTAATGAAATTATAAAACCTAATTTTTCTAATATAATAGATTTTGACTTTTTTATTAAAAATTATACCTATGTTTATTTGCCTTTGGAAATTGTAAATATAATTGGTCAGCTGCAAAGTCTCGCTAATAAAAATTTATTAAATAATCTTTATTTAGAAAGTAAGATTTTAGAATGCATAGCTATTATAATTAACGAAGTTACTAAGTCACCAGACAATGCTTTTTCAAATCAAATAGATTATGGAAACATCACTATTGGCAATAATAGAATATTAAAACTAACTTCCTCCGATATATCTGCAATTCAAAAAGCACATGATATTTTGACAACAAATTACTTTGATCCACCTACTATAGGAGCTTTAAGCAAAATGGTATTTTTAAATGAACAAAAGCTAAAGGCAGGATTTTCAAAACATTATCATATATCTATTGGAAAGTATACAAATCAAATCAGAATGAATGTTGCTGCAAATCTATTATCTACAACAGATTTAAGTATTGATGATATATCTAAAAAAGTTGGCTACAATTATTCTGCAAATTTTTCTAAAATGTTTAAAAATATTTATGGAAAAACTCCAGTAAAATTTAGAAAAACAAAATAAAAGATATAAAAAAAGTTCCCAAAGAGCTAAAGTAAAACTCTTGGGAACTTTTTGACTTTTATTTATATCTTTATATCTAAATTTATCTTGGTATTACTATTTTTTCTCCAGCTTTACGTCTTTGTGCAAATTCAGCAGTTGCTGTAAACAATGCATCTGTTGAAGAGTTCAAAGCAGTTTCACAAGAGTCTTGAATAACACCGATGATAAAACCTACACCTACAACCTTGATTGCTATGTCGTTTGGTATACCAAATAGACTACAAGCCAACGGTATTAACAGTAAAGATCCACCTGCAACACCAGAAGCACCAGCCGCACTTACTGCTGCAAGAACCATAAGGATTATAGAAGTAAATATATCCACTTGAATATTAAGTGCATTAGCAGCTGCCAGTGTCATGACAGAAATTGTAACTGCCGCACCTGCCATGTTGGCAGTTGCACCCAAAGGTATGGAAACAGAATAAGTATCTTTATCAAGTCCAAGACGCTCACAAAGATCCATATTAACTGGAATATTTGCAGCTGAACTTCTTGTGAAAAAAGCAGTAAGTCCACTATCTTTGAGACATCTTAATACCAACGGATATGGATTTTGACGAATGTTAACAAAAACAATAATAGGATTAACTACTAAAGCCACAAACAGCATAACTCCAACAAGTAGCACAACCAATTGTCCATACTCATAAAGGGCCTCAATTCCACCTGTATAAATTGCATCAAATACAAGACCCATTATTCCAAGTGGAGCAAAACTAATTACTAAATGAACCATTTTTGTCAATGCATCTGAAAAATCAGAAATCAATTTTTTAGTCGAATCCGCAACATCTCTCAACATAATTCCAAGAATAATAGCCCAAGCTAATATTCCAATGTAATTAGCATTAAAAAGCGCTCTTACAGGGTTATCAACAAGATTAAGTAGTAAGGTCTTGATTACCTCTACAATTCCGCTTGGTGGCGTAACACCTTCTGCTCCGCCAGCCAATGTAAGATTAACTGGGAAAAGAAAGCTTGCTAAAACTGCTGCAGCTCCTGCTGCCAGAGTACCGATTGCATACAATACAACTACAGCTCCCATATTTGTTTTGTGTCCGCTCTTATGTTGGGAAAGTGCCGCCATTACAAGGAAAAACACCAATATTGGCGCAATACCCTTCAATGCACCAACAAATAAAGAGCCAAATATCACAACACCTTTTGCTGTCTCAGGAATTGTGAGAGCAAGAATAATGCCCACTATGAGACCAAAAATAATTCTCTTAATTAAACTTTGTCTTTTCCAAAAATCAATCATAATTAAATTCTCCTTTAATAAAACAAGTTTTTAGTGCTTAATGATTATACATAAGCTAAATTTTTATGTCAATAATAAAATTATTGCTTTTTATTAATTACATCTTGGTAAATTATTTGTTTATTATTACAATAATTTATTTATTTATTATTGCAATTTGTTTATTTATTATTACAATTTTTTATTTATTATTACAATAATTTGTTTATTATTACAATAATATAACCTCAAATAAATTGTTTAAGCAATTTTATTTAAAAAGCCTCAAGTTTTTCATATTTATTTTACATTAATTACCATTTTAAATTTAAAATAATGTGTTATAATATTTTTATAAACGAACACACGTTCGATTAATAAAGGTATTATTATGTCTAATATTATTATGCACATAGATGTAAACTCAGCATTCTTGAGCTGCCAAAATGGCTGGAGATTTTGAGAAGCCGGATAAATGTCATACATGTTTTCCTGAAGAAATAAAAGATAAAATGTGGCCTCTGCCGGTAGAAGATTTATTTATGGTTGGACGCCAAACAAAATTAAAACTAAATAAACTTGGAATATACACTATTGGAGATTTGGCAAATTCTGATTATAAATTAATATCAACATTACTGAAATCTCATGGAAGACTTATATATGCTTATGCAAATGGTCTCGATGCATCCACCTTTAAAGCACCACCTCCAATAAAAAGCGTAGGAAATAGTAGCACATTAAAATTTGATGTAGAAGATTATGATACTGCACATGCCATAATTTTGAGCCTTGTAGAAATGACATCATGGAGATTAAGGGAAGCTAAAATGATGTGTAAAGTTGTAAGCATAGGTATAAAGGATAAAAAAACAGCACCTCATCCAACACGCAATCAAAAATACACTCCAAACTTTAGAATTATCTAATAATTTGGAGTGTATTAAACATTATATGAGCCTATTTTTTAAATTACTAATTATTTAATTCTCTTCTGTTATAATTAATAAGACTTCCAGCTTTCACGATATCTTTCTCATCTTCTGTCATAGGTGTAATATAAAGTGACAGCTCTTCAACCTGATCTTTTATTACATATGCTTTAATGTCTTTCATATCACCATCTAATGCTGCTCTTATATTCGGTATAAAAATGTAATCGCCCACTTCAAATTTAGGCTCTGCTTCCATTTGGAACGGAAGCATTCCCCAGTTCATAACATTTGAGCGATATCTCTTAGTTGCATACTCTCTTGAGATGTTCGCTAATCCGCCTATTACTCTTTGACAACTTGCTGCCTGTTCTCTGGCTGAGCCATCACCAGGTTTCACACAATATATTACACTTCCTACTTCGATTTCTTCCTTGGAAATTACTGGATTAATTTTAGCTATTTTTTCATAAACTTCTTTAAGCTCAGGTTCTATTTCTTCTGTAGATTTTCCTGCTACTCTTGCCTTTTCTATCAAATCTACTTTTTTTGTTCTGCCAACATATGCCGGATCTCTTCTTGTTAGTGTAAATTCTGCCAGTCCCAACGGATTGGATCTGAAAGATGAAGTTTCGCCAGATGGAATCAACTCGTCCGTAGTTGTAACATCATCCATAATCTTTGAACAAACTTTCAATAAAATATGATCTGTCAACGCACTCCTTTCCGGCCAATCTTTTATATTCGGTCCATAAATTAATTCAGCACCTTCTTCTGGTTTATTAAATCCCTGGTATACTCTTGACTTATAAGGTGATGGATCATAATTATATTCTTCAACTATATAATCATCTGCATATTTTGTTGCAGAAGTCAGTATTCCTCCATTTGCTGCTGTAGCTGCTATAGAGCGAGCATCCATTAATGCTACCGCTGACATTTGACCTTCTCCAGGTTTAGAACCTTCTCTGTTAGCAAAGTTTCTTGTAGTGTGTCTAATACTAAAAGTATTGTTAGCAGGAGTGTCTCCAGCACCAAAGCAAGGACCGCAAAAAGCTGTCTTAATAGCTGCGCCTGCTGACATTAATTCAGCAATTGCACCTTTTTTAACTAAATCTAAAAATACAGGTTGTGATGAAGGATATACAGACAACGAGAAATCACCGCTTCCACAGCTTGCATTTTTTAGGATATGTGCAGCTTCCATTACGTTTGTATAGTTTCCACCTGCACATCCTGCAATTATTCCCTGCTGAACCTGCAACTTTCCATCTATAATTTTACTTGTCAAATTAAAATTAATATTTGGGTTGTCACTTAATTTCTTAGCTTCTAATTCTATGCTTCTCAAAATATCGCCTAAATTATTATTTAGTTCATCAATTTCAAATGTATTGCTTGGATGGAATGGAAGTGCAATCATAGGTTTCACAGCACTAAGGTCCACATATACCATGCCATCATAATAAGCGATATCTGCAGGATTTAATTCTTTATATTCTTCTATTCTTCCATGCTTTGCCAAAAATCCTTTAGTATCTTCATCGGTTCTCCATATAGAAGATAGGCAAGTTGTTTCTGTTGTCATTACATCAATGCCATTTCTATAATCTGTTGTAATGGAGCTTACTCCTGGGCCAACAAATTCCATTACTTTATTTTTTACATATCCGTTTTTGAACACTTTTCCTATAATGGACAATGCAATGTCCTGGGGTCCTACTCCAGGGTTTGGTTTTCCTGTCAAATAAACTCCAATTACTCCCGGATAATCTACATCATAAGTGTTTGAAAGTAACTGTTTTACAAGTTCTCCTCCACCTTCACCCATTGCCATTGTTCCTAAAGCACCATAACGTGTATGGCTATCAGAACCAAGTATCATTTTTCCACAGCCTGCCATTGTTTCACGCATATATTGATGAATAACTGCTATATGTGGCGGAACAAAAATACCGCCATATTTTTTAGCAGCAGATAGTCCGAATACATGATCATCACTATTGATGGTTCCTCCAACTGCACATAATGAATTATGGCAATTAGTCAACACATATGGAATTGGAAATTTTGTCATGCCTGAAGCTTTAGCAGTTTGTACAATCCCTACAAATGTAATATCATGGGATGTCATGGCATCAAATTTCAGTTGTAAATTTACCATATTGCCTGATGTATTATGTTTTTCTAAAATTGAATACGATATTGTACCTTTTTTAGCTTCTTCCTTTTGAATACTTTTTCCTGTTAGTGATTCTATTTTTTCAAAGTCTTTTTCTTCTATAATTTCTGTACCATGAAGCAAATACACTCCACTTTCATATAATTTCACCATTTAATTTCTCCTCTTACTGTATTGATTTGATTTTTACATAATTTGCTTGTACTACTATATGCTTTTTTCAATCTATTACCACATTATCCTGAATATAGCTTATAAATTCCTTCAGACCTCTTGAGCAGCTCTGCTTCTCCTTATAGCAAAACCATGTGTTACGCAACACCGGAGTTCCGTCAGCATAATATATAGGAGTCTTGATAAGTTTATAGATATCTTCATGGTATTTTGAAAGAAAACAACATACGTATCCAAATCCCTTAGAGACTAATTGCCATGCCACATCCACATACCCAGCACTCATACCTGGAGTAGAAGACTCATGAAAAGTCTGCTGCCACCAGTTATCTAACAATTCTTTGGAACGATCATTTGTTTTGTAATATATTCTCGTCATATTTGGAAGCATTTCAAGCTGTACTTCTGCTTTGGTCAAAATATACGCCTGGCTAATATCAACTTTTTCCTGCTTTACAGGTCCTTCATAATCTCCACGCACAAACGCCACATCAACCTCACCATCACATACTTTCCTAAACAGCAAATTGCTTTGTTCATTTTGCACCTCAAATCGAACATTGGGATGATCCTTCGAATACTCAAACAACAAATCAGTCAACACATATTTGCTATATGTGTAAGAGGAACCTATGACGATAATTTCTTTTTCTGTCTCCTTTAGTTCACGCAATTCTTTACGAATTTGATGAATAAATGAAATATACTGACCGGCTTTTTTTGCTAATATTTCACCTTCTTTTGTAAATTCTACTCCTTTTGTAGTACGATTTACAATTTTTATTTGAAATTCTTCTTCTATGCTTTGCAACCTTTTCGTCAGTGACGGCTGAGTGATATATAGTTGATTTGCAACTTTAGTAATATTAGGTGTTTTATATAATTCATATAAAATCTTCCAATCAGAGTCTTTCATAAAAACCTCCGTGAAATATATCTGTCTGTTAACATTATCATATTAACAAATTCGAATTATCTTTACAAGTTTTTATGAATTAATGGCCTATACCAAATACCAATATGTGCTATAGGTATATTTTATTTTGATGCTAATCATTGCTTAAATGATTTATTTGTGTCCTAATTTTTGAATTGTTTCGATCAAATAATCAGTAAACTCTGCTGCGCTCGATCCGTCTGTAAATGTAGTAAGAACAACTTTTCTTTCTTTTTCAACGCATATATCAAGAGCTTCTTCCAATAAATCATTGCAATTTTTATATCCGATGTGCTGAAGCATTTGTCCTGCTGCACGTATTAAACTGCTTGGATCCGCATACTCACCGCGACCATTGTTCATAAGATATGGTGCAGTTCCATGTATGGCCTCAAATAATGCATATTTATCACCAATATTAGAAGACGATGCAGTTCCCAGACCTCCCTGATACTCCGCTGCTATATCAGTAACTATATCTCCGTAAAGGTTTGGTAACACTACCACTTCCATCCCTTTTGTAAATTCAGGATCCATTAACTTAGCACACATTGCATCTACAAGTTTTTCCTGAACCTCAATTTCCGGATACTCTTTTCCAACTCTTTTTACAGCTTCTTGAAAATTACCGTCAGTTAATTTTACGATATTTGATTTAGTAACAACTGTTACGTTCTTTTTACCATTTTTTCTGGCAAATTCAAATGCTGCTCTTGCAATTCTTTCGCTTCCCTGCTTAGTCTGCACTTTAAAATCCACAGCTAAGTCATCATTTACCTGTATTCCTTTGTTTCCCCAGATATATTCTCCCTCTATGTTTTCACGAAAAAATGTCCAGTCTATATTTTTGTCTCTAATTTTAGTAGGTCTTACTGCAGCATATAATTCAAGACCTCTTCTTAATAGGCTATTTACGCTGATTAAATTTGGAAGCCCGTCGCCGGCTCTTGGTGTCATCATTGGACCTTTTAACAAAACATCACATTTTTTTATTTCTTCAAATACATCTGCAGGAAGACTTTCGTTTTTCTCTACTCTGTTTTCAATTGTCAATCCTTCAATATTTTTTAGAACTATTTTACCCTCTGCTATTTCATCCTGTACTAGCTCATTTATCACACGAATTGCCTGCTTCATGATAATGGGACCTATTCCATCACCAGGCATAATACCCACTGTAATTTTCTCTTTTTTTGAAAAGTCTGCAATTTCTCCGGAACTTTTCATTTTTTCAATTCGCTCAAACTCGCTTTGAATTAACTCTCCAAACTTTTTTTGTGCATTTTCCAAAAAATCCATGGCTATTCCCCTTTATTTTTGTTATTTTTATTATTTTTGTTCCTGTAACTGCTTTTTAAGATAAGATAACTGACCTCCGCTTAATACTACTTCTATTTCATTTTCTGACAAATCCAATTTAACATAGAAAGATAAGTTTTTAGTTTTATCTTTCACTAAAATCCTTTTTGTAGGAATTTGGTCCAATAGATTTTCAAATTCCAGCTCATCGCACTGTTCTAACTTTTCATAATCTTCCGGACTTTCAAAAATCATTGGTATTATCCCATGGTTAATTAAGTTTCCTTTATGAATTCTTGCTATGCTTTTAGCAATTACAGCCTTAACACCTAAAAACATGGGATTTATTGCTGCATGTTCTCTTGAAGAACCTTGTCCGTAATTTTCTCCACCTACTATTATGCTTCTACCCATTTCTTTTGCACGTTCTGCAAATTTAGGATCATATCTTAAATAGCAGTACTGAGACATTAAAGGAATATTTGATCTCATGCTGCTAAACTCTGCGCTTGCAGGTGTTATATCATCAGTAGTGATATTATCTCCACCCTTTAAACTAATTGGCACACATAAATATTGTTGAGGCTGCTCAGGAATAGGCAAGTACGCGATATTTGGTCCACGAACTATTTCTACTTTATTAGCCTCTTCTTTTAGTAACGGCTCAATGATCATAGAATCATTAACTACATATTTTTCAGGCTCTTTTATTTCTGATAATTTTGCTACATCCTTACCCATTATATTTTCAGCAGTAGCAAAAGTTCCTTTAATAGCTGTTGCTGCGGCACTTTCAGGGCTTACCAAATAAATTTGTGCTGTAGGATTTCCTGCACGTCCTTTGAAATTACGATTAGATGTACGCACAGCCACACCGTCAGTTGCAGGTGTTTGTCCGATTGCACAACAAGGTCCACATGCAATTTCAAGCATCCTAACTCCTGCATCCATTAACATATCAATATATCCATCATTCATTAATTCTTTATATGTTTGCCTTGATGCAACAGCGCAAGTACAACTTACATTTTCATGAACATGATGTCCTTGAAATACAATGGCAGCTTTTGCAATATCTGCATAACTTGCATTTGTACAACTTCCTATAAATACCTGTTGTATAGGTTTCTTTTCTGCATCTTTAAGATTTATAACATTGTCAGGTTGATGAGGAACTGAAATCAAAGGCTCTAAACTGCTTAAATCAATTTCAATTAAGTCCTCATATTCTGCATCTACATCCGGTAAAAGCTCTACATAATCCTGTTCTCTTCCCTGTGCTTTTAAAAATTTTCGTACTTGCTCATCTGCTGGGAAAATAGAAGTTGTTGCTCCTAATTCAGCCCCCATGTTTGTGATTGTTGCTCTTTCAGGTACTTCTAAAGTTGCAGCTCCTGGTCCCACATATTCATATACATTGCCGAGACCACCTTTAATAGTTACACGTCTAAGCATTTCCAAAATAACTTCTTTTGCATTACATCCTGCTTTAAGTTTGCCGGTTAAATTTACTTTAATAACTCTTGGCATAGTTAAACGCATAGGTAATCCGGTCATAGCCGTAGCAACATCCATACCGCCAACGCCAATACATAACATACCTATTGCTCCCCCATGAGGTGTATGGCTGTCGCCTCCCATGCTAACTTTCCCCGGTGCTCCAAATCTTGATACTTGCACAGTGTGGCAAATTCCATTACCAGGTCTTGATACATGTACGCCATAACGTTTTGCTACGGATTGTAAATATATGTGATCATCCGGTGTTTTATTATCAACATACAAAAGATTGTGATCCAAATAACTTACGCTGCACTCTGTTTTAATTCTGTCAAGGCCAATTGCTTCAAAGGCAAGATATGTCATAACTGCATTTATATCATGTGTTAGAGTTTGATCAACTTTTATAAAAACTTCTTTTCCCGGAACCATGCTTCCAGATACATAATGTGATTCAATGATTTTTCGTGTTAGCGATTTTCCCATAAATATAACCTCCACTTTTTTAATATCTATTAATTTTATAATATAATCAATTTATTGTACAATATTGAAAATGAATGGAGTCATAACTTTTTGTTATATCATAAAAAATGTACCATTAGGCTTTTGCTAATGGTACATTTTTTATAATTTTTATTTATTTCTCAATTTTTCATCAATAATATTATTCTCAAATGGAGTTTTATATTCTGCCTTATTTTTAAAATCTATAACTGCCTTTTTAACTCTGTTCATTGACGCTATTGTTCCCGGTCCGGCAATACATCCACCAGGACATGCCATGCCTTCAAGCAAATATCCATTTTTCTTTCCGGCCTTCGCTATTTTCATAAGCTTAACACATTCATGTAAAGTTGATACACCCTCTACATTGATTTCTTTTGAAGGATCAATCATTAAAGCAGTCTTTTTTACTGCTTCAGCAACTCCGCCTGCTATAGCGTATCCTCTACCTAATGTAGATGCATCCTGTATTTCTTTAGATACCTCTATTTCCGATAACTCTATGTCTTTTGCAACAAACATACCCATAAGTTCTTCATATGTTATTACAAAATGAACATAGTCCTTAACATCTTCTCTTAATGCTTCTAATTTCTTAGAAATACAAGGTCCTATAAATGTTATTTTTGCATCTGGGTCCATTTTCTTAATATGCTTTGCAGTCTCAACCATTGGTGAAGCAGAGTCAGAAATATATTCGTATTGATCAGGAAACAGCTTCTTAACCATTAAAGTCCATGAATTGCAGCAGCTTGTACCCATATAAGGAATTTCATTAGGTACTCTTTCAAGGAATTCTTTTGCTTCGTGAAGAGTTGTAATATCCGCTCCTAAACTTACCTCCACTACATCTTTAAAACCAAGATGTTTTATGCCCTCAAATATTTGAACTGGAGTAGCCAATGGTCCAAACTGTCCTAAAAATGAAGGAGCTACTATGGCATACATATGGTCATTAGTTTTAAGCGATTTAATAAGCTGATAAATTTGAGTCTTGTCCGCAATGGCTCCATAAGGGCACTGAGAAATGCACCTTCCACATGATACGCATCTGTCTTTGTTTATCTGAGCTCTTCCCAAATAATCACTATCTATGGCATTAACACCACATGCCTCGGCACAAGGTCTTTCATACTTTACAATTGCACTATATGGGCAAGTTTCCTTACATCTACCACATTTAATACATTTATCCTGGTCAATTATTGCTCTGTTCTTTCCTATAGAAACTGCATTTGTAGGACATACATTAGTACATGGATGAGCCAAACACTTTCTGCAATTGTCTGTAACAAAAAAAGCTTTAGTAGGACACGCTTCACATGCATGGGTAATGACATTTACCAAAGGCTCAATAAAATTAGCTTTATCCACGTCCACTTCAGAAATCCCATCAGTAATACGATGGAACTCAGATGGTTTTCTTGCATCTAAGCCCATTGTCAGTCTTAGACGCTCATCTATAATTGCTCTTTCTCTAAATATACTATCTCTATAAGTAGCTACCTCACCAGGTAAAATCTCATAAGAAGATTTCTCCAATTCGCTTAAATCAGAACCATCGTATGCTATTTTAGCAATCTTTGCAAATACCTGCCTCCTTATATTAATTAAATCAACATAACTTTCTTTCATAATAAATCTTTCCTCCGGAGTTTCCTTTTATAACTTTATATCACTTTCTCATTTTGTTAATAATTTTTTCCATTACAGTCTGACCGGTAGCATTAAACATTGGCTCATCATCAATAACTACTATGGGTGCTACTTTTTCATTAGTTTCTTTACAAAATCCTAAACACTTAACTGCTTCAACTTCCAACTCTTCATCATTATAGTTATCTAAATCTTCACTAATAATTTCCTTTAAGTCATCAATTTGATCTAAAATATTCATCGATCCAAGCAAAGTACAGTTTGAACCTACACAGACTTTCACCTTCATAATGCTCCTCCAAATCCATTCGTATTTTATAGTATTTAATATTATATATTATTAAAACAGATTTTACTATAAAAAAATAAAAATTGTAAGATATTTTCATTTTATAGTTTATATTAGTTCTTTTTCCACCGAAAGAGCTCTCCAAATTTAACAGCAATATTGGCAACAGATTACCCTGATTAATGTTGACAAAAAATCCTTGCTTTATACCTATAAAAATTGCAACCGTTATAAAACTTATAATTAACTGGCACATTGAATTTTCAAATTCTGTTATGCTTTAGTTTAGGGACGGCTCTTTTTTACGTCCCAATATTTTATACTATTTTCTACTCAATAATTATGAATTTCTATGGCACATGGGCTGCCTTTTCCTTCAAACAAAATCTTTGAATTTTTCTTAAATTTTATATATGCAGTACCAGTTAGACCTTCTTTAATTATATTTTCCATGGCTCCATTATCAGGTGCTTTTAATTCACCCGATAATTGGGTGATTTCTGCTTTGATTATTAATTCGTATTTTCCATTGACAATAATAATCTCTGTTTGATTTCCCAAACAGCTTATTTTCGCAATTCTACTTTTATTATAGGTGGTAAACCTGTATTCACGTTTGTTAAAAGTAAGGCAGCAAACAAAACCTTGAAATGACGTTTTTAAAAATGGTATGTGTGCTATTGAAAACATAATGCTTGCATCCGTACCAATAAAATGGTTTGATTGTAGCCATATGTATTTTTTCGGAAAGGATGCTCCCCAGTCTTTTTCTATATATCCCTTGCCACTATTAAAATCAATATTAATGTTATTAACCTTCAATGTACCATTGAGATGGTGATTCATACTTATAATGTCATGATAACACTCCATAAATTTAAAATATGCAAAGAATCCCATAATACTTGGTGCAAATATATTTCTTTTGATTGTAGTAAACTCAGAAAAATAAATGCTTCCGCTAATAGAAAATTGTTCATTTTTCAAATCAAGCTTAATGCCCTTATTACTAAATGTGTTATTTCCAATCATTAAACAAAATGGCTCATCACTGTATTTAAAATCATTTATTGAGAATTTATGGTAATGAGTTTGAAGAATTTTATTGCTTGCGAGTTTATCTAAAATTATTACTTGAATAAATGCATGTGAGTCTTCCGAACATTTTGAAACACCTGGGATAATGCTGACTATGTGATTTAAATCAGATGATGATTGTTTAAAATACCAGCCTTCGAAATATTTTTCGTTTTTGTTTTTGCCTTGAAACATTAAGGGATTTTGCTTATGCTTTAGTATCATTAATTATCCAACCTTAAGAATTATTCTCTATACTGAGTAACCACAGTTTTTTCATCAATATCTATTTCCCAGAATCACTTATAGAATGTATTCTTCTGGATATGTTGACCATATAGTTTGGTTTAAAATATAATCTATTTTATATTTTATAGCATAAACTTTTAAAAGATTCATAACTACGTTTAAATGAATTTTATTTTCTTTATATTTATCAAATCTATCTAAAAAGAAATCTTTTTCTTCCTTTGAGAGGTTTTCTGAAAAATGTCCAAATATATGCATACATGCATTTATGTTATTACCTTTTCTAGGAAGCTATCTTCCCAAAGAGTTGCCCAGACTCTTTCTTTAGAGGCATTTATTTCGATTGAGAATTGAATTTCTTTCATATTTTCCTCCTTAATAGTTTGGGGACGGTTCTTTTTGATTTGATAAATTCCTGTTTACTCAAGATTGTCTTGGTATTTATTTCACCCATATCTTCAAATTATCACTACAGCAATAAGATGTCAATTTATATATTCACAATAATATATTTATAGCAACTTGAAAATATTTATAATCCAAACATAACTTTTATATACAACCCTACAATATCAGTGTATTTTTTATAGCTGATGGGAATTTTGTGACCTGAATACATTACAAACTCATGATTTACCCTGTCAATTTTTTTTACATTGTAAAAATTAATGATATACCCCTTATTACATACAACAAAAAAATCCATGGGTAATTCGCTTTTNNTAATATTTTTATAGATTTCCCTATTTCCTCAGTTTCATTGCTTTTTAAAAACATAATAGTTTTATTGCCATTCCACTGGCAATATTCAATATCTCCTAAAGCAACAGCCATAATTGTATTTTTTGTAATAATCTTATAAATACCTAAGGGGCATAAATAATATTCTTCATTAAATATCATTTGATCAATATTTTCAGTATATATTGGCATATTCATCCAACCAAGTATAATAAATCCTTGATTTTTCACATGATTCACCATATTACTTTTAAAATAGGTAATCCTATCTTCTTCACAACATAATACAATATTGTAAAGCATATATCTTCCTGATATATTTTTAAGAAAAGCTGTCTTAGACCTTATAATGTTAATTTGAATTTCTATTTGTAATTCCTCAAAATATTGTTTCAGACATTTTTTTATTTCTTTTTTTTGAACTTCATTCTTGCAATATATTCCTATTTTAAACATATAACCATTCCCTTTTTATTTTTATGTATAAAATGAATAAATAGTTGTAAATTTTGAGTTTAGCTGATTTTGTTGGAATTCAATTCAAAAAACGAACTTTTTTATAAAAACGTCTAAGAAAATTTGACTTTAATCGGATTTTAACATAACTTAGTAGTTTTGACTTGTAATAAATATTCATTAGTATCTGTAATTTGATTATATATTAATTTAAGATCCTACTACTATATAGCATTAGATTGCATATTGTATTGATTATTTTTATATTTTTTTTGAACAATTAAAAAACCCCTCTATTTTTAAGGAGGGATAATAATCTTATGTTCGTTTATTCCACATTCAATTCACTAGCGAGCAGTTTCAGCGCCTGTTCATTTGTAATGCAATAGCCACCTTGCGTTCTTTTTAAATTTAAAATTATTACTATTATAAATACCCAAAAAAATATATTTTAATATCATTTCATGAACATGCTTACTGTTTATTTAACATAAATATAAAGAAGTCCTTGAAAACGCATTAATCAAGCCGTTTCCAAGGATTATATTTTCTCTCCAGTAATAAAACTTTCTCAATATTCCAACTTCCTTACCCACATAAGTGCTTTTAAATATAAACTCATTAACTTTTCTCTACCAATTCCGAAATTTATTTTATTCTTCTCAAAACCATTCCATTTTGGTAATTCATAGTTAATCACCATGTCCAATACGCTCTTTATTTCATTTTCTCCGCCAAGTAACGCCTCTTTAACATCATCAGTTAAAACTAATTCATCCACTATTGTCTTCATATCTTTATTCAAAAGAACATCAATAGCGGAAAACATTCCTGCCATAAAATATTCAAATTTCTTATCACTCTTTCCTATCTCTATTACCAACAACTCCATGAATTTTGCCCTTATAAAACATGTTTTTATTAGTTCTTTATTTTCTATAATCTGTATATCCTTTAGCATCATTACATAAATCCATTTCTTTATTTCAACTATACCTAATTGAACTAAAGCTTGTTTTATAGATTGTATTTTATATCTTGATCCAAAAAAGGCAGAGTTTGCCAATTTTAACAATTTATAAGAGAGACCTAAATCTGTTTCTACAATCTCCGTAATTTGCTGATATTCCGGTTCATCTTTATTTAGTGCGCTCATAATTTTAATTAGGTTTATATTTAGACTTTCTATTTCTTTACCTTTTATAATCACAGGCTTGCTAAAAAAATAACCTTGAAAATAATCATATCCCATATCCATGGCCAGTTGATATTCTTCTCTTGTTTCAACCTTTTCTGCGAGAAATTTGATTTTGTTTTTATACTGTTTTATTAGTTCCCGTTGTTTTATGTAATTTACAGCAGAAAATTCTATCTTAACTATATGAGCAATTTCCATGAGCGGCAAATTGGATTCATTAATGGCAAAATCGTCAAGTGCTATTATATAACCACTTTCTCTTAACTTTCTGCATACTTTGATTAAATTTTCGTCAACTTCGACTCCTTCCAATACTTCCACGACCACTGAATCCACAGGTAATAACAAAGGTATTTCCTCTATGAGCATATTCTGAGAAAACTTTATAAAAGCTTTTGTATCATCGGTTAGTTCATTAATATGCATTGTTAAAAAGGCATTACTGATTACTTCAGCTGTTGCCTTACTATCATCCGTTCCTTTATAAAAATTACTCATACTTCCGCGATATAATAATTCATATCCTAATACATTCATGTTTCTATCAAATATGGGCTGGCGAGCTACATATACATCCATTAAAATATCCTTCCAATCTTTAAGTTATATATTTACTACATACTGAATTTTATAAAAGGTCTGTAATTTAATAATATCCATTACAATACAATAACCACTTATCACTTAGGTTAACGATTAATTTTTATTATAACACAAATTTTTCCAACTTAAAATATTAATTTGCTATAATAAGTTCCCCTTATGCAAAACTTCCCCTATAATCACCATTTAATTTATGGAAGAAGATATGATTAGAATGGAAACGAAGTATAATCATAAATGTTATTCTTTGTTTAGTATTCATCTACATTACCTTCCTAAATAGTGTTTATTTAATCCAAATGTAGTTGCCCTTTTTATTTGATAGTAAGATGCCAAGCAAGCTGCCAAAGATTCGATATTGCAATCAATTCAGCGTAGGCTACCCCCAACGGAAGTGCAGCTGTAAAAAGATCTAATACAATAGAATCAATACCACCGTTTTGACTTCGCGCTATCAAAACAATGGGTTGACCATGCACCTTTTTATTTGATTGAATACTGGAGAACAAGCTCATCAAAGCTGCCAAAACGCTGGAAAGAGCTAATAAGATAGATACCGGTATACTTACAATTTTAATCCATCCAAATAGGAAGTGAAGAATAAACGCAACTGTATATGCAATTGTAAACAGGCGGTTAATATGGTAAAGCAGCCCCATATAATATTTTTCATTGATTTCTTCATACCACCAGAAGTTTTTTTTCCCTATTTTGCTTTTTTTGATTATTGATTTGCTGATTCGCTTTGCCCGAAGCCAGGTATCAACGCTGAACCTGAATACTACATAGTAGATTGCTGGGATACACAGGAAAAACATATTGATGAAATAATAGTTGACAATTTCTTGGTCAAAAAGATTGTATAGAGTCTGATTATATAGCAAAAATATACTTACACCAAGCATCAATGCACCAACACCAATGCAAAGGCCTGTCACAAGATGACCGAGGTACTGACCAATCCATGCAGCTACGATATTAAAAAATCCAATGCCAATTATAAAGGCACCAACCCAACCAAGAGCTATCCAGCCGCTATTGGGTGAAGGATTAATAACAACTACAAAAACCATATAAATTATTACAGGTAGCATCAACGCTGTAATACCGCAAGCAACCAAAACTTTGTATATGATAGGATGTTCTGCTTTAAAGGCATCATCTGAAGAAGGATTGATATAAAATCTTGCGTTCTTGGGCATCTTTTTATTAAATTTTGGCTTTATCCTTTTACTCATACTACTACTCCGTTATTTAAAGTCAATATTAAAATATATGTATCCTGCCTTTTCGCCCCGAAAAAAACATCCTATCTGCTCTGTCGAAAGGTATTTTATTTGCATTTTCTTTTGCATTTTTATGTATTGTTCCACAATTTCTAAGTCATATACCTTTTTGGCTTTTTTTGCTGTTATAATCATTGCATATTCTACTGTCCTCGCTACAGGGCCTCCGTATTGCAAGTATAATAAATTAGAATAATTTCCTTACGCAGGTAATGCAAAAGGGCTTCGTGTATGGTATATCCACTCAAAAGATGGCCAAACCAACACGAAACCCAATATTGATACGAATTTTATACATTACATTACAAAACCTGCAGTAATAAGCAAAGCTATTATGAAAGATACAAGAGAAAGAAGTAATAGAATTACCTATTGATGAAGTTACAAACAACACAAAAATAATTGAAGCTATGGAAGAAAATAAACCAGTTTTAGGGCAGATCCTATAAATTGGAAAAACTCAAGTTCTTACTAATATACTTCCCATTGTTTTAAAAGATAAAACCGTTTACGATGTGTCAACTTTTCAGGATATAACTAAAATACAAGAATATGAACAAAGAATTAGAGCTCAGCTATTAGATAAAAGGTAGAAAATATCCGATTATACAATGAATATTTTAGAAAATGTGGAATTAAGCCCTTATTCAAAAAGAAAACAGAATATATGTATAAATAAAATAACTTCTTCGCTATCTCCTATTATAATATAACAGACCTTTTCACTAATGAAAGGTCCGTTACAATTATTGATTATGTATATTTTTAAGCATTTTGAAGAAGTTTTTATCTCTTCTTGCCATTGCTTCTTCACCTTTTCCGCC
>DIVM01000365.1 GCA_002435835.1 Firmicutes bacterium UBA6132 | reverse complement strand
AGTTGTTTTTCCACTATTTTGATTGCCTACTAAAGCAAATGTAAATTTCATTTTATATTTCCTCTTTTAATTTAATTTTTGAAGCCTCTTCTTTTCTAATAGTTAAAACATAGCTTCTTATAAGAAGTTCTATTGGGTCACCCATTGGCGCTACTTTTCTTACTTCTACACGTGTATTTGGGGTCAATCCCATGTCAAGAAGCCTTCTTCTTAAAAGTCCTTCTCCACCTATTGATTCAATTATTCCGCCATTTCCTACTTTTATATTATCCAATGTCATATGATTTCCTCCAAAACAAGTTTATTTAACGATTGATTTTGATAACCATTCTCATTTACTATATTTTTATTATAGACTATATGAGAATGATTGTCAATAAACTTATGCAATTATTTTTTTGTTTTTTTAATTTTGTTTTTACAAAAATAAAAAAAGCTTAGTTTCAAATTTTCATTGAAACTAAGCTTTATTATGTAAATTATTTTACATCTTCTGATTTAGCGCCATATACTTCTACAACAGGCAATACAAACATAAATCCTACACCAGGCTCTTTAAAATAATCCAATTCTTTTTTTATTTTTTCCACTATGGAATCAAGTTTTTCCTTATCTCTTATTACGCTAAACACTGTTTTATTATAAGGCTTTCTGCCATCAATTAGTTTTCTTACACTTGCAAGCATAGGCACATTGATATTGTGATCCAACAAAACTTTTCCCATACCTTGGCTATCAATTGTTGTTGCACCTAATTCTTCTTCATAAAACAATTCATGTATTGCATCTAACTTGTAAATATCATTCAATATTAATATTAATGAGTACATCTATCCCTCCCGCTTTTTATTTACAGATATTTTACATTATGTTTACCTATCATTCGTAGAACGTTGACGCAAGTTATCACTTTTAACTTGTACTAAGTAGTCCCCTAGTGACTTCTTTGGTGGTAATAATATTATTATATCATATACTTTTATTATTTCAATATATTTACTTTCATAAATTAATTAAAACATCTATATATCCATAGACTGGTTTATATTTAAAATTATTGTTTCTGTTTGGACAACTTTTTTCTTAAATTCATTTGGATCTGCTTTGATTACATCAAAAGTATTATAATGTATAGGTACAACTTTTTTAGGTTTTATAAAGTCAACTGCTAATACTGCATCATTTATATCCATTGTATAGTTACCTCCAATTGGAATAAAAGCTACATCTATATTTTCACTTTGTAAAAGCTTCATATCATATGTTAATCCCGTATCTCCAGCATGATATATTTTTTTGCCATTTACTTCTATTATAAATCCACATGGATTTCCTCCGTATATCATTGTATTACCTTCTGATATGCCCGATCCATGAAGTGCATTTGTCATCTTTACTGTTCCAAAATCAAACTTCGTTCTTCCGCCTATATGCATAGAATGTGTATTCAAACTAAATTTATTTAAATAAGTAGCTATTTCATGATTTGTTATTATTAGCGAATTATTTTTCTTTGCTATTTCAACAGTATCTCCTAAGTGATCACCATGTCCATGCGTTACAAAAATATGTGTTATATTAAATAAATCATCAAGTTTTACTTCACTATTGTTTCCCTTTATAAAAGGATCTATTATTCCTTTAAAATTATCTTCTTCGATCATTATAACTGAATGTCCTAAATATGTAAGTTTCATAAATGCTCCTCCCTTATTGTTTTATTATATTTTACCTTTATATAAATATTAAATCAATGCATTTATTATTTATCCATTAAATTTAAAAAATATATTGTAAAATTTTACCATAAATTAAATATTATATGTTCAAATTTTCTCCATATTTCACATATTTTATTTACAAAAATCACTTATTTTTAGGAGTTTTTTAAATACTTGCAAAACAGGTGCCATTTAAAATTATTTAAGTTGATTTTATCCATGGATTTGATATAATATAAGGATGTTATAAATATTCTATGGTGTATATATATCATAAGAATCAATAAACCATAATATATTTATTTTATATTTAAAACTAATTTAATTAGTTTTAGGAGGAATTATAAAATGAAAAATTTCTTAGTAGGGCTGGATATAGGATCTACTACTGTTAAAATTGCTGTTATAGATAAAGTGGGCAATATAATACACAAACAGTACGAAAGACATTATTCCGACATAAAAAACACAGTTTCAGAAATAATTAAAAATGCCTCTGAACACCTTAAAGACAGTATTATTAAAATAAGTGTTACTGGTTCTGGTGCAATTGATGTATCAAAATATTTAAATATACCTTTTGTTCAAGAAGTTGCTGCATGTACAAAAGCTATTGAAAAATATGTACCCGATACAAATGTTGCAATAGAACTTGGTGGTGAAGATGCGAAAATAACTTATCTTTCTGGAAACTTAGAACAGCGTATGAACGGTACATGTGCAGGCGGTACTGGAGCTTTTATAGACCAAATGGCTGTTTTAATGAGAACTGATGCATCAGGGTTAAATGAATTGTCTAAAAAACATAAAACATTATATCCAATAGCTTCCCGCTGTGGGGTTTTTGCTAAATCTGACGTGCAACCTTTATTAAACGAAGGTGCAAGACAAGAAGATATTGCAGCATCTATTTTTCAAGCTGTTGTAAATCAAACTATTAGCGGACTTGCTCAAGGAAGACCTATTAAAGGAAAGGTAGCATTCTTAGGTGGACCATTATTTTTCCTTTCTGAATTAAGGGAAAGATTTAAACAAACTTTAAATTTAACAGATGAATACGCAATATGTCCTCAAGATGCCAATTATTATGTTGCCCTGGGCGCAGCGTTATTATCTCAAAATAATGAAGAAGTAAACTTTAATGAATTTTATTCAAAATTAACTGATACCATAACAAATTCAAATATTGAATATCGAAAAAAAGATTTAGAGCCATTATTTAAAGATGAAGAAGATTTTAATCGTTTTATAAATCGTCACAATGAACATAAAGCAAAGAGAGTTAATATAAATGAATATTCAGGTAATGCATTTCTTGGTATAGATGCAGGCAGTACTACAACAAAACTTATTTTAATAACAGAAAATGGTGAAATTTTATTTTCTTACTATTCAAGCAATAAAGGTAATCCTTTAAATTCTGCAGTTGCTGCTATAAAAGAAATGTACTCTAAAATGCATGATAAAATAAAAATAAAACATACTGCAGTAACAGGATATGGAGAATTTTTAATCAAAGCTGCATTAAATGTTGATATAGGAGAAATTGAGACAATAGCTCATTATAAAGCTGCAGATTTTTTCTTAAATGGTGTTGATTTCATAATCGATATCGGTGGACAAGACATGAAAAGCATGCTTATTAAAAATGGAGTAATAGATTCTATTGCGCTAAATGAAGCATGTTCATCAGGTTGTGGTTCATTTATTGAAACTTTTGCAAAATCTTTGGATATGAACATACAAGATTTTGCAGAATCAGCTAAATTTTCAAAAAACCCTGTTGATTTAGGAACAAGGTGCACTGTTTTCATGAATTCAAAAGTAAAACAAGCACAAAGAGAAGGAGCTACCCTAAGTGATATATCTGCAGGTATTTCTTATTCTGTAATTAAAAATGCTTTATTTAAAGTTATTAGACTTAAATCACTTGATTCAATTGGCAATAAAATAGTTGTTCAAGGTGGTACTTTTTATAACAATTCAGTACTTCGAGCTTTTGAACTTATTACAGGCAGAGAAGTTATAAGACCTGATATTGCAGGTACAATGGGTGCTTTTGGTGCAGCTATTATTGCTAAAGAGAATTATGATGAAAATAAAATACAAACTTCTTTTGTAAGTTTAGAAGAACTTGATAATTTTGCATTTGATACAACCATGGAACGTTGTGGGTTATGTGCAAACAACTGTTTGCTCACTATTAATAAATTTTCTGATGAAAGATACTTTGTATCTGGTAACCGCTGCGAACGCGGTGCTGAAAAATTAATGCATACAGAAAAAAAGGAAAGTTTACCAAACTTATATAAATATAAATATAAACGTGTATTTAACTATAAGCCATTAAATAAAACAGATGCTATTCGTGGTGAAATAGGTATACCAAGAGTTTTAAACATGTATGAAGACTACCCTTTTTGGTTCACATTCTTTACTGAACTAAAATATAAAGTAGTTATTTCAGGTGTTTCTAACAAAAATATATATGAACTTGGAATGGGTACAATTCCATCTGAATCAGTATGTTATCCAGGTAAAATAACACACGGTCACATACTGGACCTTGTACAAAATAAAAAAGTTTCAAAAATATTTTATCCTTGCATAGCCTATAATATAATGGAAGATGAAAATGCAGGCAACCATTTTAATTGTCCTGTTGTTGTTTCATATCCTGAATCTATTGAAGCTAATATAAACCTTGAAGGAGTTAAATTTTATAAACCTTTCTTAAACTTAAATGATAAAGAAAGAGTTACAAATAAACTTTATAAGGAACTTAAAGATGAATTTCTAACTTACGATGAAATTAAAGAAGCTGTTGATAAAGCTTATGATGAACTTTATTTGTATAAAGAAGATGTTTTAAATGAAGGTTCAAAAGCTCTTGAATTCATAAATAAAAATAATTTAAAAGGTATTGTTCTTGCTGGAAGGCCATACCATGTGGATCCAGAAATAAATCATGGTATACCAGAAATGATTGAAGGTTACGGCTTAGTAGTTCTTTCAGAAGATGCACTTAAAAATGCATATCCAATTGAAAGACCTTTACGTGTAATAGATCAATGGTCATACCACACAAGACTTTATGCTGCAGCAACATATGTTTCCAATGTAGATAATTTAGAATTAATACAGCTTAACTCATTTGGTTGTGGCCTTGATGCTGTTACTACCGACCAAGTTAATGAAATACTTGAAAGAAATAATAAAATATATACAGTAATTAAAATTGATGAAATCACTAACCTTGGAGCCATAAGAATTAGAATACGTTCATTAATAGCTTCCATAAAAGAAAGAGATAAACACAATATCCATCATAAAAGAATAGACAATTCTGTAAAAAGGGTTGTATTTACAAAGGAAATGAAAAAAAAGCATACAATACTTGTACCACAAATGTCTCCAATTCATTTTCAATTTTTCCAAACAGCTGGAAAAAAAGCAGGTTATAATCTTGAAGTTCTACCTGCTGTTGATAAAAAAGCTGTGGATGTTGGACTTAGAGTTGTTAACAATGATGCATGCTATCCATCCATTATAGTTGTAGGACAGCTCATAAATGCTTTGGATTCAGGCAAATATGATTTAGATAACACTTCTCTCTTAATATCTCAAACAGGGGGAGGATGTAGAGCTACAAATTATATTGGTTTTATAAGAAAAGCATTAAAAGATTCTGGTTATGAAAATATACCTGTTATATCATTTAATACTGTAGGATTAGAAAAACAGCCAGGATTTAAAATCTCTATACCTCTTGCAACAAGACTTTTAATGTCAGTTGTAATAGGTGACACATTAATGCGTGCAACATATAGAACAAGACCTTATGAAAAAGTAAAAGGTTCTGTAAATGAACTTTACGAAAAATGGGTAACAAAATGCCACGAAGTTATTTATTCTGGTAATTTTATAAAATATAAAGAAGTAATTAATAATATAGTNNCAAGATTTTGATCAAATAGAAATTTACGAAAATGTTCGAAAACCTAAAGTCGGTATTGTTGGAGAAATACTTGTTAAATTCCATCCAAATGCTAACAATGATGTATTTTCATTGTTAGAAGAAGAAGGTGCTGAAGTAGTTGTTCCAGATTTATTAGATTTCTTCTCATACAGTGCATTAAACGGCCAAATTAAATTTGAAGAAATGCTTGTGGGAAGCAAAAAAACTTCTCGACAATATAAATTAGCAACAGACATAATTTATTGGTTTAAAAAACCAAGCATTGATGCATTTAAAAAATCTAAAAGGTTCACGACTCCATCACGAATTGAAGAACTTGCTCACAAAGCTCAAAATTTCTTATCACTTTGTAATCAATCAGGTGAAGGTTGGTTCTTAACAGGAGAAATGATTGAGTTAATAGACACAGAAGTTAGCAACATACTATGTTTACAGCCATTTGCATGTTTGCCAAATCATATAACAGGAAAAGGAATGATTAAAAAAATAAAGGATTCATACCCTTTATCAAATATCGTTCCAATAGATTTTGATGCTGGAGCAAGCGAAGTAAATCAAATTAATAGAATTAAATTAATGCTTACAAATGCTTTTAGAAACATGAACGATGGTGGAAATTCTCCTTCACCTATAAATTTAAAAAATGTTGAAAGAGATAATGAAAAATCTAATAGTAAGCATAAACACAAAAAAAATAAATTAAGAGAAATACAAGAACAAGGAAATATGTAATAATTAAATAATTAAGAAAACCTCCAATTGAAATAATCAGTTGGAGGTTTTTGTATACCATAAATTTTAAATTTATTGATAATTATATAAAATATATGCACAAACTTTATATAAAATTAAAATAAATGAACAAATACTCTAATAACTTGGGGAAAAACAGATATAACAACAACTAAACGTATTACTTGTAATACAATTAAATTTGTACTCTGTACACCTAAATCAGCTGAAATTAAAGCCATATCAGATGCACCAGCAGGTATTGAAGCAAGCATTGCTTCTCTTATAGGCATATTAAATTTTGAATTTAATATCTTACCTATGATAAAACAACCAAATAAATAAGTTAAAATTAATATAAAAGCAGGTAAAATAATTACTTTCATATCAAATATTTCATTCATTCCAATTCCGCTTCCTATATATGCACCGGACATCATTTGAGCAAATTTTCTTACCCATTTTGGTAAATATGCTTTATTAGTTATAAGTTTAAATGCAATTACGCTAAACATAGAAAATACCATTGTTGCAGAAGGTATATTTGAAATTTTGCCTATGATGCCAAATATAGCTGCTATTATTATAGTTAGAATAAAATTTTTATTATTCTTTAAATTTGATTCAACCCTTACAGGTGAATCCTCATTATCAGTTATAAATGCTTTAGATTTTGTTACTTTAGATATTATAGTTGGAAAAACCCCTATACCAAAAACCATTCTTACAAATTGCATTACTGCAACCTTTGAAGAATCAGCTCCCATATCAGCACTAATTAATGGTATATCACTCATACCACCGGGCACAGAACACATGAAAGAAGTTACTAAATCCATAGGGCTTGTTAAATAAATTAAAAATCCTGTTACAATATTTAAAATAAGCATTCCAATTAATAATATTAAAGCTGGTTTAGTTATGTATTTAAGTCTGACAAGATCATCTTTTTCTATACCTGAACCTATAAAAGCACCTGCTATTATCTGCGCTATTGTTTTTGCAACTGAAGGCATATATATTATATCAGTTTTTATATTAAATAAAGTAATAAAAACAATACTTCCCACCATCATACCGCCAGGAACTTTTAATTTAAGAAAAATATATCCCCCAATTAAACCAATTATTAATGTCAAAAATAAATTAACCACAATATTACCTCTTTTAAAAATTTATAATGCTAAAAACAATTTAATTATAGCATTTAATTAATAATTTAGAAACGTATTTCATTAAATAATTTAGTTTTTTAATTATTGAGCTGATTGGACACTTATTATAAAACTAGGATAGCATGGCAGTAATTGCGTTTTTGTCCCATTATTTAACCCTTTTTTCGAAAACTTCAGTTAGACAGTTTAAATTTAATATATTAAACTACCAAAACTTTACCTTGTTTACTTGATTATTTTCTGAATTAACTTTCTAATATATATATTATTTAACTTAAAAGTCTACAAATTTTACATTATTATAATATAATACATTTTAATCAATTTTCTAAAAGCATTCCGTAAAAATCTAAATAAAAAAAGCCCACAACATTTTAATTTGTCATAAGCCTTTAAATCATTTATATTATTATTGCATTATTTACTAAAAACCTTTTTTATTTTTGTTATAGCATGGTCTAACTCTTCATATGTTATAGGAATTGCAGGCGCAAAACGAATTGTTTTATCATGAGTTTCTTTAGCAAGAACTCCATTTTCAATAAGTTTTTTTACATACGGTGCAGCATTTTCTTTAAATTCAACACCTACGAAAAGTCCTTTTCCTCTTACTTCAACTATGTCATCATTTTCAATTTCTCTTAATTTGGACATGAAGTAATTACCTTTTTCTTCAGCCATTTTAGGATAATTATCTCTTACTAATATTTCCATTGCCTTTATTGAAACAGCAGCTCCTAATGGATTCCCTCCAAAAGTTGAACCATGTGTTCCAGGCTTAAATACACCAAGAATATCTTTATTCGCCGCAATTGCAGATACCGCTATAATTCCGCCACCTAAAGCTTTACCAAGAACATAAATATCAGGTGTTACACCTTCATATTCGCAAGCAAACATTCTTCCTGTTCTTGCAAATCCTGTTTGTACTTCATCAGCTATAAATAAAACATTGTTTTCTTTACATATTTCTAATGATTTTTTCAAGAATCCTTCTGGTGGAACAATAACTCCTGCTTCTCCTTGGATTGGTTCAACTATAAATGCAACTGTATTTTCATTTATTGCATCTTTAAGTTGATCTGCATTTCCATATTCTATAACTTTAAAACCAGGCGTGAAAGGTCCATATCCTTTTCTTGCATCAGGATCAGTACTCATTGACACTATTGCAATTGTTCTTCCGTGGAAGTTGTTTGAACATACTATTATCTCTTGTTTTCCGTCTTCAACACCTTTAACAAAGTTTCCCCACTTTCTTGCAGCTTTTAAAGCAGTTTCAACAGCTTCAGCTCCTGTGTTCATTGGTAAAACCATGTCTTTACCAGTCAATTCACATAACTTTTCCATCCAATCGCCTAACACACTATTGTAAAAAGCTCTTGACGTTAAAGTAACTTTATCTAATTGATCCTTTGCAGCTTGTACTAATTCAGGATGTCTATGTCCAAAATTCAAAGCCGAATATGAACTAAGCATATCATAAAATTTCTCTCCCTCAGGATTAGTTATAACAACACCTTCAGCTGTCTCAAATACTATTTCTTTCGGATGATAGTTATGAGCACCGAACTTTTCTGTTTTTTCCATAATCTCTTTTGATGAACGCATATTAATTGACCTCCTATTTAATCTCTGTCACAGAATCTATAATGTATAAGCTATGATAACTTTTTTCCAATAAAAAGTCAAGTTAATTATTTTACAAAATGCATAAATACTTTAAAAACCAACACTACAAATCGCATTTTATGACAAATTCATATTATGAACAAAAGAAATTTATCTTTACATTATTTTACTTTTTCAAATATAAATATAATTATGAAGTACATTTAGTTCTTATTATATTGTATGTTATTACTATATATTATTATGCAATATGCAAAAAATATGTTGCAAATGTATTTTATTAAAACACATTGACATTATATGTATTTGAATAATAAATTTTACGAATTTCATTTTACTCTACATTATATGTTATATATAATAACATTATTATAATCATAATAATTATATATTGTTATACCATAAATTTTATCCTCATCACTTAATATATTAACATTAAAATTAAAAATACTCTAATATATGTAAAAAAGCTCAGTTATTACTTGGCGAAATCTTGCATTAATACTTAAACAATATACTTATGCAAGATACTATCCTATTACCATGCTATCTACTAACAAATCCATATACATTAATCCCTCAATCTTTTTTAGTAGCTTTACCAGGTTTATAAAGAAAATCATTCAACACATTCACATATAAAATAACTCCCCTTGTCTTATAGATTCTCTATATAGTACGAGGGGAGCATTGTCTCTTATATTTTATTTTTTTCCTATTCATTTTATAATTTATCACTTTTCTATTTAAGTTATCTATAATCAATAACTATTTTTTATTATATATCAATTCCTATTTTTTGTCCAAGTTACATATAATAATATTTTAGTTTTATTAAACCTTAAATATAATTTGAATTTGTATTTAATTCTTAACTTTTGTATATTATAATTAAAAATTATTTATCCTATTATTACTTGATATCATATACTAATTTACTTACATTAATATTACATTGTTGCAACCATAACTGCTTTTATTGAATGCAATCTATTTTCAGCTTCATCAAAAACTACAGAATGTTTGCTTCTAAATACTTCATCAGTAACTTCTCTAATATCAAAGCCCAATTCCATTTGTTCTTTAGCCATTTTCGTTTCAAAATCATGAAATGAAGGAAGGCAATGCATAAATATTATTTCTTTATTTTCAGTAGCTTTAAGCATATCCATTGTCACTCTGAATGGTGTTAATAATTTTACTCTTTCAGGAATTTGTGCTTCTTCACCCATTGATGCCCAAATATCAGTATAAATTACATCAGCTCCTTTTAAAGCTTCAACATTATCAGAAATTTCTATAACAGCTCCTGTATATTCAGCAATTTCATTTACCTTTTTCAATATCTCTTTGTCTAATTGATCTTGAAGCACTTTTGGACCATATGCAACATAATGCATTCCCATTTTAGCACATCCATACATCCATGCATATGACATATTATTTCTTATATCGCCTGCAAATACAACTTTAACTTCATCTAAAGGCTTTTTAATATGTTCTTCTATTGTGAGCATATCTGCTAATATTTGTGTAGGGTGATCAACATCTGTTAAACCATTAAATACAGGTACTCCAGAATATTTAGCTAAATCTTCGACTAATTTTTGATCAAACCCTCTGTATTCAATGCCATCATAAAATCTTCCAAGTACTTTAGCCGAATCTTCTATAGATTCCTTTTTTCCAATTTGAGAACTAGCCGAATCTAAAAATGTTACATGCCCACCTTCATCTAAAGCTGCAACTTCAAAAGCACATCTTGTTCTTGTTGATGTTTTTTCGAATAATAATACAATATTTTTACCTTTTAATGCTGAACCATTAACACCAACTCTTTTTTTAGATTTTAAATCATGTGCTAAATCTAATAAATGTCTGATCTCCTCTGGTTTAAAGTCCATTAATGTTAAAAAACTTTTACCTTTTAAATTAACTCCCATAATAACGTCCTCCGTATTAATAATTGTCTGTTTGTATTATAATAACAAATTCCATTTAAATATGCAACTATTTTTTTATAATTTCTCGAAATAATGGCATACTCATGCATCTTGGTCCGCCTCTTCCTCTTGATAATTCAGAACTCGGCATAATATAAGTTTTTATGCCCTCATCCTGTAATATATTGTTAGTTATATAATTTCTTGAGTAAACAATTACTTCCCCAGGAGCTATGCACAGCGTATTTGAACCATCGTTCCATTGTTCCCTTGATGAATCCACTAAACTGTTTCCGCCACACTTAATTAATTTAACTTCATCCAATTTCAAATTTTGTTTTAAAATATCATTTAAGCTACCTTTTCCCTGGTAAATCGACATATTTTCATTAGCTGATTTACTTAATATATATACGTTTATATCTGTTTCAATATTCGGGTGAATTGTAAATTTATTAAAATCTACCATAGTAAAAACGGTATCTAAATGCATAAATGATCTTTGCTTAGGAATATCAATTGCTAAAACTTTTTTAAAGCCAGTCTCTTCATTTAAAATATTACTTGCAAATTTTTCTATAGCATTTGGAGTAGTTCTTTGAGAAATTCCTACAGCTATAATTTCATCATTTAAAATTAATATATCACCACCTTCAATAGAATAATCTTCAGTTCTATCATACCACAGTTTCATTCCTTTAAATGCAGGATTATAATTGAAAATATATTTTGCAAACAAAGTTTCCCTATTCCTTGTCACAGTCTTCATTTTATGAATTGTTGCACCATTTCCGATAAAAGAAAAAGGATCACGTGTGAAGTAAAGATTAGGCATAGGGTCAATTATAAATGGGTATTGATAACTTAAAAAGTCTGACAAAGTTGGAACTCCAGTTTTTTTAATTTCAGATTTCCTAATACCTGACATCATTTTCAATACCATATCTTTATTACTGTTGATAGATTGAAAATATTCAAGTAAAACGTTAACATCTCTACTGCTATTTTTTATACCTGATTCCTCTATATACTCATGTATAAACATAGTTTTTATGTGGTCATTAACTAAAGAATCTACAACTAAATCCTCTAAATAAATAACTTCAACCCCATGAGATTTTAAAATATTTGCAAAGTCATCATGTTCTTCCTGTGCTATTTTTAAATATGGTATATCATCAAAAAGTAACCTTTCTAACAATTCTGGCATTAAATTTTCAAGTTCCTTACCAGGTCTATGCAGTAATACTTTCTTTAGTTTACCAATTTCCGAATAAACATTAATCATGGTACCTTTCAAACAAATCACCACCTTTTAATATTAATTAACTTCCTACTTATATAATATGATTATAATTAAATTTGTCAAGTTATGTTTTATATTTATTCATGTATTAAATAATTATTCATCAAGTAAGTTTGTTGTATTAAATTTTTAAACATATGCTAAAGCAAATGAGAGGCTAAAAAATGAGCAAATATTATAATTGGTCAGTTTACCCGATTACCATAATTTAAACGTGATTTACGTTCATCATACAAGTAATTGTTAAAATGAAATTGCACAAAAATTAGAATCTCAAAATGCGTAAAGAACTGAAATTAAGAAAATGATAAGATTTGGCACAAGTCTTGGCCTACAGTCTCAGTTTAATTGGAATGAAAGTATAAAAATTATATAAAAAATAGAGAAATATTTGAAGTAAATACCTTTTTTAGGTTATTAAGATTAAAATATTTAAAATTAAATATAGATAGAACACAATAAACCTTATTTTTTATGTTTTATGAAATTTATATAATAAAAATGCCGCGATGTTTTATAACACCCCAACATTTATTATATCTTATTATGTATAAATTCTTTATAATATCTTTTAAGTACATAAAGACATAAAAAAAACAGTTGACAATCAACTGTTTTTTTATTTATCCGGCGACGTCTTA
>DIVM01000308.1 GCA_002435835.1 Firmicutes bacterium UBA6132 | reverse complement strand
ATTCGTCTCAAAACGAGCAGGACAATAGACATTTTGCTTCTTTTGGAAAAGTTCCTATGTTAGAACCAAGTGATTCACAAGAATCTAAAGATATGATGAAAGAAGCTTTTAAAATAAGTGAAGATTATGATACACCTGTTTTAATAAGAATGACTACAAGAGTATGCCATTCTAAAAGTATTGTAAACTGTGATGAAAGAGAAGAAGTTTTAGTAAAAGAATATGTAAAACATAAGGAAAAATATGTAGTTGTACCTGGATATGCTACAAAGATGAGAGTTAAAGTTGAAGAAAGAATTAATAAGCTTTCTGATTATTCAAACAAAACTCCTATGAACTTCATAGAGTGGAATGATAAAAAAATTGGTGTTATAACATCAGGAATTTGTTATCAGTATGCAAAAGAAGTGTTTAATGAAAATGCGTCTTATTTGAAAATAGGATTTTCTTATCCTTTACCGGATGAAAAAATTAAAGAGTTTGCATCACAGGTTGAAAAAATTTATATTATAGAAGAAAATGATCCGATTATAGAAGAAAGAGTAAAAGCTCTTGGCTTTATGTGCCATGGTAAAGACACATTTCCAACATATGGTGAACTTACTTCGGATGTTTTAAGAAATGCTATAGAAGGACAATGCAAGCCAGTTATTTCATTCAATAAAAACTTAATAGTTGCAAGACCTCCAGGATTGTGTGCAGGATGTCCTCACAGAGGATTTTTTTATGAAATAGGAAAACTTGATAATATAATGATAACAGGAGATATAGGATGTTATACACTTGGTGTAAGCGATCCTTATGATGCAATGGATGTTGCAGTGGACATGGGCAGCGCATTTGCTGTTGGACATGGAGCTCAGACAATTTTCAATATGGGAGAAACTAAGAAAAGAGTTATAGCTGTACAAGGAGATTCAACATTTTTCCACACGGGCATCAACGGTTTAATAAACAGCGTATATAACAAGGACAATACTATAAACGTTATTCTTGATAATAGAGTAACAGGTATGACTGGACATCAGGAAAATCCAGGAACAGGATACACGCTTCAGTTAGAGCCAACGGATATAGTTGATATAGAAACTTTAGCAAGAGCATGTGGAGTTAAACATATAATTAAAGTAAATCCAAACGACATGGATAAAATGAGAAATGCATTTAAACAAGCTTTATTACTTGACGAACCATCAGTAATAATAACAAGATGGCCATGTGCATTAAAAAAGTTCTCAAAAGAAGATAAGCAGGAATTTAAAAATTTATTTACAGAAAAATATAGAGTAAATGGTGAAATGTGCATAGGATGTAAACAGTGCACAAAAACTGGATGTCCTGCTATATCATTTAACAATAATTATAAAGTTTCAAAAATAAGTATGGATCAATGTGTTGGTTGTGGAGTATGTGAACAGGTATGCCCTGCTCAAGCAATAGGAAAGGTGGAAAGATAAATGACAAAGAGCATATTATTAGTAGGCGTTGGTGGTCAAGGAACAATACTTGCAAGCAAACTTCTTACCATTGGACTTATGGAAGCAGGTTTCGATGTTAAAATGAGTGAAATTCATGGTATGAGCCAAAGAGGAGGTTCAGTTTCTTCCCATGTTCGTTACGGAGAAAAAGTTGCTTCCCCTGTTATTGAACTGGGTGATGCAGATTTGTTAATTTCATTTGAAAAAATGGAAGCTTTAAGATATTTGCAATATTTAAAACTTAATGGGAAAGTAGTTGTAAATAATTTTGAAATAAATCCTCTTTTAGTATCTTCAGGGAAATTTGAATATAGCAAAGATATTATTCAAGAGATTAGCACTAAAGCTAAAACTATAGAAATTAATGCTGCAAAAAAGGCTAAGGAACTTGGAGATACTAAAGTAATGAATATAATATTATTAGGTTCTATCATAAAACTAATGAATTTAACTGAAATAGACTGGGATAAAATTATAGAAGAAAATGTAAAACCTGCTTTTATAGATATTAACAAAAAAGCACTTAAAGTGGGTATGGAATCAGTTTAATACTTAAAAAATGTTGAATGTACAATTCAACATTTTTTTACTTAAATATATAGAAAGTTTTAACAACTATGATATAATCATGTATATATTTCTGCTGCATGTCATCATGAGTCATTGCAAGGTATCATAAATTTCATGTAAATAAGATATTAAATTTTACTGGAGGATAATTAAGTATTTGAATATTAAGGGGAAAATTTATGGATAATATTAAACTTAAAAAAAGATTGGTAATAGGTATGAGCGGTGCAAGTGGAGCTATACTTGGAATCAAAATCCTTGAAATATTAAAGCGGTTTTCTGAATGGGAAACTCATTTAGTTATTTCAAGAGGAGCTGAACTTACAATAGAAGCTGAAACAGATTATTGTATAGATCAAGTAAAAAATTTAGCTTATAGAGTTTATGATAATAAAAATATAGGAGAGTCTATTGCAAGCGGCACATTTAAAACTGAAGGTATGGTTGTAATTCCTTGCAGTATGAAAACTATAGCCGGTGTCGCTTCAGGTTATTCTGACAATCTTTTATTAAGAGCTGCAGATGTAACTTTAAAAGAAAATAGAAAATTAATATTAGTAGCAAGAGAAAGTCCCTTAAATTTAATACATTTAAGAAATATGACTGTTTGTACAGAAGCAGGCGCTACAATTTTGCCCCCTATGATAACTTATTATAATAAACCACTTACAATAGATGATATGAATTTTCACATTGCTGCTAAAATTCTTGATAAGTTTGGAATAGAAGTAAATGGGTTTAAAAGGTGGGGAGAAAATCATTAAATTGTTAATAGTTATAAAAAAATTATCTTTAACCTGTGGATAAAAACTCAAATAAAAAAAATCCATATATAATATTTAATTAAGGGGTTATTATGCAAGAGATAAAATGTGATTTAAAAGCAGAAGAAGGAAGAATAAAAATTGATATGAAAGCAATAATGCTTGGTAATGATTTATGTGTGATAGTTTCAGGTGGAGACAGCCCTCACATAGGATGCACTATTTTAAGTATACCAAGGCCAAGTTTAATAGATAAAAAAATTATCAGTTCAACAGAATCAGTACTTAATTTAATTGGTCATAAAGATGATGATGCATTAAAAGTGGTTGCCCATACATTATCATCAAAATTAAATAAAAATGTTGTTGTAACTGGTGGTATTCATGTAGATAATATAACTAAAGAAGAAATAAAAACAATTATAAAACTTTTAAAAGAATTAACTGATAGTTTGATTATAAATATTAGAAAAGGTTAAAACTAATTGTAATATTTTATTAGTAAATTTTATTACATATGTTATAATTAATTATTATATGAAATTAAGAGGTGATACTATACATTCGAAATTAGTAAATGAATCGAAAACAATGATAGGTGATTTAATGCAGCCTAGTAGAGCTAATACGTCTGGAAATGTCCATGGCGGAGAAATAATGAAAATGATGGATAATGCTGCTGGTATAGCTGCAGCAAGGCATGCAAGATCAAGAACAGTAACTGCAAGAGTGGATTGTTTGGAATTTCATTATCCTATTCATATAGGATATTTTGTTAGATGTGAAGCACAACTTACATTTGTTGGAACTAAATCAATGGAAGTACTTGTAAAAGTTTATTCTGAAAATGTAAAAAAAGAAGAAGAAGCTATATTAGCTCTTACAGGTTATTTTACAATGGTATCTATAGACGAAAATGGGAAACCAAAGCAGGTACCTCCTTTAAAATTAAGCAGTGAAGAAGAGCAGAAATTATTTGAAGAAGGTAAGCAAAGATATATAGCTCGAAAACAAACTCAAAATAAATAGTATATATAAAAATAAAATCTCTTGAAAAAGGGATTTTTAAATTTTAAATTTAAATTATATATTTTATATTTTACAAGGGGGAATTATGAAAAAAATAATTTTAGGAAAAACTAAAATGGAAGTTACTGAAATTTGTTTTGGTTGTTTGCCTTTTGGACCACTTCAAAAAAATTTAACACCTGAAGATGCAGCAGAAGTTTTATCTTATGGACTTGACTTAGGGATTAATTTTTTAGATACTGCACAAGCATATAAAACATATGAACCTATTAAAATAGCATTATCTATCAGAAAAAACAGGCCAATAATTGCTACAAAATCAGCTGCTGAAAGTTATGAAGATATGGAGTTTGCAATAAATGAAGCGCTAAGCAAAATGGGAATAGAATATATAGATATTTTTCATTTGCACGCTGCAAGAATTGGACCTGACTTGTTTGAAAAAAGAAAGGGCGCTATAGAGTGTTTATTGGATTATAAAAAAAGGGGAATAATAAAAGCAATCGGAGCATCGTCTCACAATGTTAAATTAGTTGAAACATTAGCTAAAACAGATTATATGGATATTGTATTTCCTTTAATAAATTTAGTTGGAAGAGGAATAGTAGAAGGTTCTCTTGAAGATATGAAAAATGCTATATCTTTATGTGAACAAAATGGAAAAGGTATATATTTAATGAAAGCTTTAGGTGGGGGAACATTAATATATGATTATGAAAAGGCTATGGAATATGCAAGAAATTTAAGTGAAAATTATTCTATTGCAGTTGGGATGATAAGTAAAGAAGAAGTTACATATAATGTTAATTATTTTAATGGTGTAAAAAATTTAAAAAAAATAAGTGAAATTAATAATGAAAAGCATGTTATTGTTATGCAACATCAATGTGTAAGTTGTGGAAAATGTATTGAAACTTGCCATAGTGATGCTATAAGTTTTAACAAAGATAATAAATCAGAAATCGATAAATTAAAATGTTTGCAATGTGGATATTGTGTTGCAACTTGCCCACGTTTTGCCATTAGGGTTATATAAAGGCAGCAATACGATAAATATTTTTTAAAGCTTAAGGTATGCTAATAAATATAAATGACGTAATAATAAAAGAGGTAATATATGCAAGTATTAAAACAAAAGGAATTAAATTATGATTTATTAAGTGAAGATAACAAAAAATTATTGTTGTATGAAATTAATAACCATTTGCTACTTGATGAAAAACCGTCTGAATATTTTAATTTATTAGCTGATACTAAAATATTTAAGGAATATCCATTTAATATGTTGCTTAGATTAAGAGAAACGGAACAATCGCCCCAGCATCACCCTGAAGGTAATGTGTGGAACCATACAATGCTTGTTGTGGATCAAGCAGCTAAGCAAAAACATAAAAGTAAAAATGAAAGAATATTCATGTGGGCAGCACTTCTGCATGACATAGGAAAACCAGATACAACAAGAAATAAAAAGGGTAAAATTACTTCTTATGATCATGAAAAAGTTGGTGCAGATTTATGTAAGCATTTTTTAAGAGAATTTTCAGAAGATGAAATATTTATTAGTAAGGTATCTGCACTTATAAGATGGCATATGCAAATACTACATGTTGTAAAAAACTTACCTTTTGCTGATATAGAATCTATGAAAAAAGAATCCGATGTAAAAGAAGTAGCTTTATTGGGTTATTGTGATAGGTTAGGTAGAACTAATGTTAATGTAGTTGGCGAAAAGAAAAATATAGAAATATTTTTACAGAGATGTGAGAATTTCTAATATAATTAGTTTTTTTAAAAATAGGTAATTAAGACAATAAAGTTTTAAATTACCTATTTTTTTTAATGATTTTTTAAGAAAAATTTGTTATAATACTAAATTGAGATTATGTAGATTTTGAATATTTAATAAATATATGTATAAATAATTGGAGGGTGTTAAAGTAATGGTAGCAAAAAAGAAACGTAAAAGAAATATTGCAATAATAATTGTTATTTGTCTTGCAGTTATAACAGGAATTTCATTTTTTATGAAGCCAAAAGGAAATTTAGGGCAATATACTGAAGAAAATGTAAAAATAGGCGACATAGTTACTTATTACAGCTTTAGCGGAAATTTAGAAGCTTTTGATGAAAAAAATATAGTAGCTGATAAAATGATTAAAATAAAAGAGTTTAAAGTCAAAGAAGGAGATTATGTAAATGCAGGTGATGTGTTGTACCTAGTTGACCAATCTGACTCTGAAGCAAGTCTTGACCAAGCAGCTGCAAGTGTTGAATTAGCAAAAATTAATTATGAAAATGCTAAAAACGGACAAGCAAAACAACAGATTATACAACTTGAAAGTGCAGTTAATTCTGCAAAACTATCCTATGAAAATGCTGTTAAAAATTTGCAAAGGACAAAATCTTTATATGAAGAAGGCGGAGTTTCAGCACAAAATTTAGAACAAGCTCAGTCACAGCATGATTTAACAAAACAGCAGTATGAAACGGCTGTTTCAAATTATAATTTAACAAAAGAAAATCAGATTAGTGTATCAATCGATTCAGCTGCAGCTCAACTAAAACAAGCTCAGGCAGCTTATGATGCTGTTGAAAGCCAAGTTGGGGAATCAATTATAAAAGCAGATATAAGTGGTGAAGTAACAAAAATATATGCTGATGAAAATACATCATTAATGACAGGCTCTCAAATAATGGACATAGCTGATTATAAAAACATTAAAGCAGTTATAAAAGTTGATGAATATGATTTGAGTTCTGTTTCTGTAGGAAAGGATGTTATAGTTAGAGTGGATGCACTTGATAAGGAATTTAAAGGGAAAATTTCTAAAGTGGATAAAGACATAACTAAAAATTCTGTAGGAGGAGCTTCTACTTCATTAAATTCTATTGCTTATTATACAACTGAAGTTGAAATGGAAAAAAGTACTGAGTTATATGCTGGAATGAGCGTAGAAGTTAAAGTGTTAAATCAAAGCGCAACAGGTGCAGTAACTATTACTATGAAAGCTTTACAATTTGATGAATTAAACAACGCACATGTTTTATATTTAAATGAAAAAGGTGAAGTAGTTAAAAAAGATGTAAAAGTAGGAATTAATGATGGAAGAACAGTCCAAATAACAGAAGGATTAAATGACGGAGATGTAATTCAGGTACCAATACAAATAATTAATCCTTTTGAGACCATGAGATCAGGCGGCGGTGAATAGCATGGGAAAAGAAATACTTGTCATGCAAGATATAGTTAAAACATATCGTATGGGTGGCGAAGATCAAATGATTTTAAAGCATATTAATTTTACTGTTTGTGAAAATGAATTTGTTTCTTTATTAGGTCCATCAGGGTCAGGTAAATCAACAATGATGAATATAATAGGATGCCTCGATGTGCAAACAAGTGGTGAATATTATTTGTCGGGTCATAATGTAAGTGAAATGGATGAAGTAGAACTTGCTAGAATAAGAAATAAAGAAATAGGATTTGTTTTTCAGCAATTTCAACTTTTGCCAAGATTGAATGCACTTGAAAATGTTGAACTTCCTTTAATTTATGCAAAGTTTACACCAAAGGAAAGAAAAGCAAAAGCAGAAGAAATGCTTGAAAAGGTGGGGCTTAAGGATAAAATGAAAAATTATCCAAACCAACTTTCAGGAGGGCAGATGCAACGTGTTGCAATTGCAAGAGCTGTTGTAACACAGCCTACAATATTGCTTGCAGACGAACCTACAGGTGCTCTTGACCAAAAAACAGGGCAACAGGTAATGGAATTATTTAAAAGCCTTCATAAAGAAGGAAGGACAATTATAATGATAACTCATGATTCTAAAATTGCTCAAAACGCTCAAAGAATTGTATCAATTTTAGATGGCAATTTAACAGAAGGGGTGGGAGCGGATGTTTAAAGAAAGTATTATAATGTCATGGAAAAATATTATCCATAATAAAATGCGCTCTTTTTTGACCATTCTTGGAATTGTAATAGGAGTTGCAGCTATTATAGCTTTAATCACTATAGTTCAAGGTGTTATTGATAATGTGGATGAACAATTTGAAGATTTAGGGGCGAACACATTAATGGTTCAAGCTACAGGAACTCCTTTAAAAAGTGGGTTGACGGATAATGATATAAAAGAACTGACAAATATAGATGGAATTACAGGTATGGGACCCACTGTATCTACATCAATGGACATATATTACAATGGTACAATCCATGAAGATGAGATAATTAAGGGCAATAATGAAATGTTTTTCATGAAAAATGCTAAATTAATTATAAAAGGAAGAGGTATTAATGTATTAGATGTTGAAAATAAAAACAGAGTATGCGTAATAAGTACTGATTTAGAAAAAAAATTATTTTTAGGCGATGAGTCTATTGGCAAAAGCATTTCTTTAAAAGGCGTTCCGTATTTAATTATTGGTGTTTTAGCAAAAAATGAAGGAGCTTCGCCAGTTGCAAATATGATTTTAAGTGAAGAAGCCAGCATTATGATACCATATAAAAATGTGTTGAGTTTAACTGGAACTAAAAATATAGTATCTATTGAATTATATATGGATCCAGCAGGTGATAAAGAAATTATAACAGAGTCAGTCAAAAATGTTTTAAATGCAGCATTTAATTATAAGGATGATAGCTATACATTAATAGAAATGGACAGTTTGCTTGATGTAATGAAAACTATGCAGGGTATGATGAAAGGAATGCTTGTTGGCATTGCTTCAATATCATTAGTAGTAGGGGGCATAGGCATAATGAATATGATGCTTGTTTCAGTAACAGAAAGAACTACTGAAATAGGCTTAAGAAAGGCTCTTGGAGCAGAACCAAGAAGCATTCAGCTTCAATTTATGATAGAAGCAGTTTTCTTGTCGTTATTGGGAGGATTCATTGGGATTTTATTAGGTGGATTAATTTCATATGTAGCATCAAAAGCCATAGGAATTGCTTTACCATTATCAGCTTCTGCAGTTGGATTAGGATTTGGTTTTTCAGCTGTAGTAGGAATAATATTTGGTTCAGCACCAGCAAGAAAAGCAAGTAAATTAAATCCAATAGATGCTCTTAGAAGCGTTTAAAAAAAAGAGATTTTGCGACAGACCCTGGGTGATTTAGGGACGGAGCTTTTGCAGAAAAGGGTCCGTCCCTAATCAGCAAAAGCTCCGTCCCCAAATCTTTTTTTTGTTTTTAATTAATTATTTCGGTTTTCAGTTTGTGCTATTAACATTCCTAGGAGCATTAAAGCGCAACCAATATAACCTCTAACAGGAAGTATTTCTGACAATAGAAGAATTCCTCCTATTGCAGCAAAAACAGCTTCCATACTAAGTGCAATTGCAGCATGGGCTGGCTTTGCCCCTTTTTGACCTATTGCTTGGAGTGTATATGCAACTCCACCTGATAAAATACCACCATAAAGAATTGGAATTGCTGCTTGCATTATACTACTTACATTAATATCTTCAAATATAATTGCAAATATAATACTTAAAATAGAGCCTGCTGCAAACTGTACGCATGAAAGTTTAACAGCATCAACATTTTTTACAAATTTATCAATTAATAAAATATGTGCTGCCCAGAAAAAAGCTCCTATTATTTCTAAAAAATCTCCAAATTCAATTGTAAAGCTTTCATTAATACTCAATAAATAAAGTCCCACAACGGCTGTGAAAGCACCTAACCAAGTTTTTGTATGAGTTTTTTGTTTTAAAAATATACCTAATATAGGAACTAATACTATATATAAACTTGTAATGAATCCAGCTTTTGCAGCAGTTGTATATACAAGGCCCACTTGTTGAAGTGATGCTGCAATAAATAGTACACAACCTGCCATGATACCTGATTTAATTGTGGTTTTTAAATCTGCCTCTTCAACATCTTTTTCTTTATTAGATTTTTTCTTGTTGAAAAAATAAATTACGGGTAATAATGAAATGCTTCCTAACGCAAATCTTATTCCAGTATAAGTAAATGGACCTATATGTTGCATGCCAACTCTTTGAGCAACAAATGCAAATCCCCATATTGCTGCTGTTAATAGCAATATTAGTACAGATTTAACTTCTTTCGTCATAATTGATTAAATCTCCTTTATTAAATAAAATAATTTTCGTATACATATTTTAACATGTTTTTATTTGTAAAAAAACACAATATAATAAGATTCAATTGTAATTTTCACAACTAAATATTTGTGAGTTTATAAATTTTTATTGCAATAGATAATTGTTCATAGAAATAACCATCTGAATTTTCCATTTTCAATATTTCTTTTATTTTATTTATTCTATATCTTATTGTATTTTCATGCTGAAATAAAAACTGAGCTGTATTTTTAATTTTGCCTTCATTATCAATATAAGCAATGGCTGTATTTAACATATCCGTACTATTTTTCTCGTCATAATTTTTAATTGGTGTAATTAAATTCAAACAAAAATCTTGCATCCAATGATCATCTAAGTAAGGGAGCAATATTTTATAAATTCCTATGTCATTATAAAAAGCTAAATTTTGGTGGTTCTTTTCTCCTATTTTTACGGCATTAAGACATTCAGTTATGCCATAGTCAAGTTCATATAATGATGAATGATAATTTCCTATTCCTATATAAAAATCATCAGTGTTTATATTTAGTTTAGAAACTAAATCATAAACTAATTTATTAATATCATACTTTTTAATATCTTTTTTAGTAACTATAGCTAAAATACCATCCTTATATTTAAAAACAGATTCAGAAATGCTAGCATTTTTTAACTTATAATTTTCTAATATGCCTATAATATTTCTTTGGCTTCGATATTTTTTTTCTTTAAAATAAAATGTAATAAAATGTTCATTAAAGTTGTTATTAATTTCCATAGCTAATTCTCTTATAACTGTTTTGCTTGTGTTTTTTTGAAGAATTATATCTATTTTGCCTTCTATAAGCTGATAGTTATCTACAGCTCTTATGGTATCGGTAATTTCTGTAATGATATCTTCAAAAAATACACTGTTATCAAAAATAAATATAGGAAAATTCTTTTCATTTGCATATTCAATGATCTCATCTAAAAGTTCATTATAATATATATTTTTAATAGCAAGACAAGCAACATTATCTTCAATTAAACTTTTCACTGCACCAATAAGTAAATTAACATCATCCTTTGCAAATAAAAGGCTGCTTAATACAAATTCTCCTTGAATAAACTGATTTTTTAATTCTTTTACAAATTCATAATCGAGTATCCCTACTTTTTCTATGTAACGGTTTAGCCCACATTGTCCAGCAACAAGGTTAAAATTTTTTAAACTGTTTAATTTCATAGCATCTAGTACTGTAATAGACATGTTCACCTCATAATATAGAAAATATAATAACTATAATATTTTATCATACAATACTTTAGTTTGCCAATTAAATTGGGATTTTCCGGAAGACAATTGAATTTTTGGAATCATTGAAAGTTTTTATATTTGTGGTATAATATGATTACTATTAGTAGGAGAAATAATATGGAAATATTTAAGTATGGTGAAAAGGAAATAAATTATTTAAAAAAG
>DIVM01000165.1 GCA_002435835.1 Firmicutes bacterium UBA6132 | reverse complement strand
TATGGAGCTCGGACTTTCCTCATGCCGAAGCATGCGACTGTACAATTTACTCTACCATATAATACAACAAATTTAACTTTAAGTCAAATGTAATTATTAACAAATTTTGTTTTTGTAAAATTTATTAATAATTTTATATTTTTTGTATTTCTTTTAATTCATTGATCCATAACTCATAGGATGCATCACTAGGCATTCTCCAGTCCCCTCTTGGAGAAAGTGATACAGAACCAACTTTTACTCCATCAGGTAAACATGAACGCTTAAATTGCTGAGTGAAAAACCTTTTATAAAATTTATTTAATGTTTCAAGAATTACATCATCATTAAAAATTTCTTCAAATGCAATTTTTGATAAATAATATATTTTTGAAGGTTCATATCCATTTCTAATCATATTGTATAAAAAGAAATCATTTAAATCATAAGATCCAACTGTCTGCTCAGTAAACTGAACAATATTACCTTCTTTATCAGGTGGAAGAAGTTCAGGACTTACAGGAGTACATACTACATCAAGTAGTGCATCTTTAATTTTTCCATCTGTCATTTCTTCAGCATACCACTGTACAATATATTTTACCAGTGTTTTAGGGATGCTTGAATTAACTCCATACATGGACATATGATCTCCGTTATATGTACACCATCCAAGTGCTAATTCTGATAAATCTCCTGTTCCAATGACAATACCATTTTCTTTATTAGAAATATCCATAAGAATTTGAGTTCTTTCTCTTGCTTGAACATTTTCGTAAGTTATATCATGTATTTCCATATCATGGTCAATATCTTTAAAATGCTGAATGCATGCATCTTTAATAGAAATTTCTTTTAACGTCACACCTAATTCTTTCATTAATGTTACTGCGTTATTATAAGTTCTATCAGTTGTGCCAAAGCCTGGCATAGTAACAGCAATAATTCCATTAAGAGGTTCATTTAATTTTTTAAATGCTTCTACAGTAACTAATAAAGCCAATGTGCTGTCAAGTCCTCCAGAAATCCCAACCACAGCTTTTTTACTTCCAATTTTTTTAAGTCTTTGGTATAATCCAGCTGACTGCATGTTTAAAATTTCTTCACATCTATTATTTCTTTCTTGATCATTAGAAGGAACAAACGGGCTTTTGTCAACATATCTTTCAAGATCTAAATTTTCATTATAGCCAAGATTAAACTCAACATACTGATAATCTCTTTTATCGTACTTACCCATATATGTATTAAATTTAATTCTATCGTTATATATTTTTTCTAAATCAATATCTGCGTAAATAATGTTGTTGTCTATAAATCTATCTTCTTCTAATAAAACACCATTTTCAGCTATCATTGAGTGCCCTGAGAAAACTACATCTGTTGTGCTTTCTGATTGACCTGCAGAAGCATATGCATAAGCAGTGATGCATTTTGCTGATTGTGCTTTTACAATATCTCTTCTGTATTCTAATTTTCCTATGGTTTCATTGCTCGCAGATAAATTTAAAATTAAGTTAGCTCCAAAAATAGTGTGATAAGAACTTGGAGGAATATTTACCCACAAATCTTCACAAACATCTATACCTATTATTAGTGATGATTGAGAATCTTTAAATAATAAATTTTCATTAAATTTAACTTCTTGATTGCATAAGTATATACTGCTGCTTATTCTTGAAACGGATGATGCAAACCAACGTTTTTCATAAAATTCATTGTAATTTGGAATAAATGTTTTTGGAACTGCTCCAAGAATTTTGCCTTGGTATATTAAAACTGCACAGTTAAAAAGTTGGTTATCTGCTTTTATGGGCATACCTACAGCTATTATTGCATTTAATAATTTTGTTTTATCAAGTAAATAGTTTAAAGCCTGTTCAGCTCCATTTATTAGTGTTTTTTGATTGAACAAATCACCACATGTGTATCCTGTAATACATAATTCAGGGAATAATATTACTTTTGCATTATTATCTTCAGCTGCTTTAATGGACAAAGAAATAATTTCATTTACATTGTACATAGGATTTGCAATTTTAATTTCAGGCACACAAGCAGCAACTCTTATATATTCAAAATCTTTTTTCATTTGTTTCTCCTTATGTAAAATTTAACTTAATATTATAATAAAATTTCATTAACAGTGTTTATACCTAATAAAATTATGTCTAAATTATATTTTCTAAGAGCTATTTGTATATTGGTTAGTGAATGATATTCTGTGTAATAATGGCCAGCATCTATAATACATAAATTATTTTTTAAAGCGTCTTGAGCTTGATGATATTTAATATCCCCAGTTATATAAACATCAGCTTTTTTATTAATAGCATCAGAAATAAACTCACTTCCGCTTCCTCCGCAAAATGCCACTGTTTTAATTGTTTTTGATTCATCTACACAATATAATTTAATACTTGGGCAATTTAGATTTTCTTTAACTAATTTTGCATATTCTACAATATTTATAGGATCTATTTGAGATACACCCCCATATCCTACATTATCATATACCGTATGCAATAAATCATACTGCATTATATTTAATTTTTCAGCAAGTATTTTATTGACGCCATTTTCTGCTAAGTCAAAATTTGTATGCATACTGTAAATACATATGTCATGCTTTATTAATTCTTTAATTATATTACCATCATATGTGTCAAAATCAATTGATTTAATTGAATCAAAAATAAAAGGATGATGAGTAATTATTAAATCTATATTATTATTAATTGCAAATTGTAAAGAATTTTCATCAAAATCTAATATTACCATAATTTTTTTTATATCACTATTCATACTTCCTATTTGCAAACCACTGTTATCCCACTTTTCTTGTTGCTTTAATTTAAGCTCATCAAAAAGAATATTAATTATGTCCCTTAATTTCAAATTTTATCAGCTCCTCTAACTGTTTGTTTTTACTTGTTAATGCGATTATCTTTTCTGTATATTGTTGATTATTTGTATTTTGTAGATTTTTTATTATTTTATTATTATTATCTATTTGTTTATTTATATAATCTAAAAATATATTATCACTTTTTCTTAATAAATGCTTGCTTATTTCATAATATATTTCATTTTCTTCTTGTAAATTGATTTCATTTGAATTATCTGGTATTGCTTTTATTATAAAATAATAATGATGAAATTCTTTTACTATATTTTCATCTATAATTAAAAATCCATTTTGATGTAAATATTTTCTAAGTTTATCTACGTGAGTCATTGGTTGCAATATTAGTTGTGAAGCATATAATGCTATATTTTTATTTGCTTCTATAATATCAGATATTAAATCACCACCCATGCCTGCAATAATAATTGTATCAACTTCATTTTCATTTAGTACTTGTAGTCCGCTCCCTAATCTAAAATCACATCTATGTGATAAATTCATACTTGTTAAATATTCTATAGCGCTATTTAGGGGTCCTTTATTTAAATCAGTTGCTATAATTTTTTCACAGATATTTTCTGTTAAAAGCATTTCAGCAACATATCCATGATCAGTTCCTATATCTGCAGCTATTTTACACCTACTAACCATGCTTTTTATACATTCTAATCTATTCATATATATTATCCTTTGTAGTATAAAATCAAAATAGGACGCATATTCTGCGCCCTTATTATTATTCTAAATAGTCTTTTAATTTTTTGCTTCTGCTTG
>DIVM01000262.1 GCA_002435835.1 Firmicutes bacterium UBA6132 | reverse complement strand
GTTTCTTTCCATCCACACATTTCAAAATGATGATGAAGAGGAGCCATTTTAAATATTCTTTTTTTAGTTTTCTTAAAATATGTTACTTGAATTATTACTGACAAAGCTTCCGCTAAATAAATTCCACCAATAAATGGAATTACTAAAATTAAATTTGTTATTACTGCTACAGCTGCAACTGCTCCGCCAAGAGCCAAAGAGCCAGTATCTCCCATGAAAACTTTAGCAGGATGTGCATTATGTTTTAAAAATCCAAGACATGAACCAGATACTGCTGCACAAGTTATAGCAACTCCTTCATACATTCCGTTTAATGATATTAAATTATTAGCTATTAAACTAAACGCAGCCATAACAATTAACGTAACTCCAGTATTTAATCCATCAAGACCATCAGTTAAATTTACTGCATTTACAATTCCTATTATTATAAAAACTACAAAAGGAATATATAAAAGTCCTAAATCTAAATAATAAGATGTAAATGGTATTATTAATTTTGTTCCATATATGCTAAATTTTTGTCCGTAAACAGCTAATAAAACAGAAAATATTAATTGACCTATTATTTTTTGATATGCTTTTAACCCTAAATTTCTTTTTAAAACTACTTTTATATAATCATCTATAAAACCTATTAGTCCAAATCCTAAGATGAAAAATATTATAACAAATACTTCTTTTGTATAATAAGTGCTTGTTAAAAGCGATATTAATATTGCTAATATAATTATTATACCACCCATTGTAGGAGTACCTGATTTACTTAAATGGGACTTAGGTCCTTCCTCTCTAATGCTTTGTCCTACTTTCAATTTTCTTAACACTGGAATAACAACAGGTCCTAAAAATACGGATATTAAAAAGGACACTGCAATTACCCAAATAATTTTTTCATTTCCCTGCATTTTATTCTCCTTAAATTTAATACCTAATCATGTAAAGTCACTGCTAAACCACGTTTCAGTTCAACTTGTTTTATAGCTCTTTTAGCAATAGTTATTTCATCATAAGGAATTTTTTCAATACCCATATCCTGATATGGTTCAGTTGATTTTCCAGCTAATAAAATTACATCATTTTTTTGTGAATTATCTATTGCATAGTAAATTGCTTCATCACGTTCTATAATTATTTTATACTCACCGTTATATTTTTCTACGCCTACTGCTATTTCCTTACAAATGTCATAAGGATTTTCAAATCTTGGATTATCAGATGTTAAAATACTTAAATCACAATATTTTCCCGATATTTCTCCCATAGGAGCACGTCTTGAAATATCTCTTTCTCCACCAGCACCAAACATTACAATTTTTCGACCAATTGCAAATTCATTTATAGTATCCATTACTTTTTGAAGTCCATCAGGTGTGTGAGCAAAATCACAAATTATAATACAATCAAGATTGTTATCAAGCATTTGAAATCTTCCTTTTACACCTTTTATTTTTCCGAGTGCAAAAATAATATTGTCTAAATCAACTCCAAGCACGTAGGCTGCTCCTAATGCTCCAAGTGAGTTTAATACACTGAATTTTCCAGGAGTGTTTACATGCATTTTTTTAACAACACCTAATACATTTAAATCAAAACTTGTTCCTTTCATAGTAGTAACAAGATTTGAAGCTTTTATGTCTGCTTGCGTTTCTATTCCTATTGAAAGAGCATTTATATTTTCTTCTTTTAATTCTTTATAAAGTCTTTCACCATAAGAATCATCCACATTAATAATGTTATTTTTCTTAGTTAAATAAAACAATTTTTTCTTTGCTTGATAATAATTTTCNNATTTTCCATTGTTTTATGAAAATCTAAATGGTCCCTTGTTAAATTAGTAAAAATTCCAACATCTATTGTTAAATTATCCACCCTGTTTAATTCAAGAGCATGGGATGAAACTTCCATAAAGCAATGTTGAACTGATTTTTCTACCATTTCTTTTAAAAAGAATTGAATATCAGCTGATTCTGGTGTAGTGTTGTCTATTTTTATTTTTTCATTGTCAACTAATACTCCCATAGTTCCTATTACACCGGTTTTTTCTTTTAAAAGTTCAAATATTCCTTTTAATAAATATGTTGTGCTTGTTTTTCCATTAGTTCCTGTTATACCAGTTAAACTTAATTTTTCTGATGGGTGGTCATATATAATACTGGCTACTTTAGCCATTATTTCTCTCGGTTGTTTTACCACTATAAAGTTGCTTTTATTTTTTACATCATCAGGTATGTTATCACAGAGCACAGCTGATGCACCATTTTGTAAAGCACTATTTATGAATTTATGCCCATCAGAAGTAAACCCATGTATTGCAACAAATATATCTCCTGATTTAGCTTTTCTCGAATCATTTGTTATTCCTGTTACAATTATACTTTCATCGCCTTCAAAATTTATATAACTAATTTGGCTTAGTAATTCTTTTATATTCATAAGCATGCTCCCTTTGCATTTTTTAATTACAATATTATTATTAAAAAAAATTAATTTTTAAAAATTATCAAATTAATTCTATCACATTTAATATTCAACTTCAATTAAGAATTTAATTTTTAATATTTAAAGAATGTTAAAATAAAGAAAAACGAAACGCAGCGCACTTTAGTGCATGCGTTCCGTTTAATTATTTTAATATCATAGTTATAACAGAACCCTTAACTACCTTTTCACCTGCTTTAGGGAATTGGGACTTAACTATTGTATTACCATCAACTTCTACTGTAATGTTGCTTTCTAATCCTGCCCTTATTAATTTATCCGTTGCTTCTTTAACTGTTAAACCCAATATTTCAGGAACATTTACTGTTTGAGCTGCAACTTTACCTAATTCTTCTTCTGTATAAACAGGTTCAACATCATAATATTTCATAATATTTTCTAATAAATCTGCCGCTACAGGTCCTGCAACAATACTTCCAAATGAACCTATTGTTTTATCAGGTTCATCGACCATTACTAAAACAACTGCTTTTGGATCATCAACTGGTGCTACACCAACAAATGAAGATATATATTTTCCTTCAACATAACGTCCATCAATAACTTTTTGAGCTGTACCTGATTTACCACCAATCCTATAACCTGCTCTATATGCTTGCTTAGTTCCTGCTTCTGCTGAATCTTTCATTATTTGAAGCATTTTTTGTGATGTATCTTTTGATATGACATTCCTTCTTACAATTGTATCAAAATGTTTAACTACATTTCCATTTTCATCAATAAGCTCTTTAACTATTTTTGGCTCTAATAAATCTCCACCATTTGCTATTGCAGATACAGCAGTTACTAATTGAATAGGTGTTACTGCAACACCTTGACCAAATGCTTGAGTAACTACATCAACATCTTTCATATTTTCTGGCTCTTTAATTAAACCTAAAGCTTCACCATTTAAATCAATACCTGTTTTTTCTTCAAATCCAAATGATTTAACATATTTATAAAAAATATCTTTTCCAATATCTAAACCTATTTGAGCTAATGCATCGTTACATGAATTTTGTATAGCTTCTGATAAAGTCTGCTCTCCATGTGGTCGGTAATATCTCCAACATTTAATTCTCTCACCTTTAATTTGTTTAACGAATCCATCGCAATAATATGTAGATTCAAGAGTAGCTTTATTTTCTTCTAATGCAACTGCTGTAGTTATTAATTTAAATGTAGAACCTGGTTCATAAATATCATTTACTGCTGGATTACGCCACATATCAAACCATGCTTCTTGTAAACTTTTATTATCTAAAGTTTCCCATTGTTTTTTTACTGTATCATCAATAGGAATTTTTGGGTCATTAGGATCATAATCAGGCTTAGAAGTCATAGCAAGCACATCCCCAGTTTTAGGATCCATAACTATTATTGTAGCACGCTTAGCCTTATAATCGTTTTTAACTTTTTCAGCTGCAGATTCTGCATAATGCTGTATAACTTCATCTATGGTTAATACAACACCATCACCATCTTCAGAATCATAATATTCATTATATCCAAAAGGTAGTTCTCTACCATTTGCATCTGTGTTTACAACCATTCTTCCAGGTACACCTGTTAAATATTCATTAAATGTAGCTTCAATACCGTATAACCCATCCTGATCAACATTAGTAAAGCCTAAAATATGTGGAGCAAAATTTCCATAAGGATATACTCTTTTATTATCTTCTATAACATTTATACCACTTAATTCTTGTTCTCTAATTTTTTCTGCTTGTTCATCAGTTACCCATTTTTTTAAAACAACATATGAATAATTAGATGTTATTTTTTCTAAAACTTCATCATATTCCATTTCCAAAATAGATGATAAAATTTCAGCGGTTTCTTCAGGAGTTTTCGTGTTAGTAGGAATTTCTTCCATAACTTCCACTGCTTCTTGGTTTTCTTCACTTACATCTGTTTTATCATCAGCTAATTTTCCATTTAAGGATTTTAATAATGATGTCAACTTGTTTTCATCTTCAGGTATACTTGTTGTTTTTTCTTCGTTTGTATTTTCAGCAGCTGTTTCTGAAGTTTCTGAATCTTCAGAGTTTTCTGAAGTAGAATTAGATTTTTTAGCACCTTTTTTTACATCTGCTGGAAAACATGTAACAGTGTTAGAATTTACGCTGACAGCAAGTTTTTTTCCTCTTGCATCGTATATTGTTCCGCGCTTAGCGCTAATAGTTATATCTCTTGCCCAGTTTTCCATGGCAGCTTTTTTATAGTCCTCTCCTTTTATGAGTTGAATATATCCAAGTCTAATAATTAAAGCAATTGTTCCTAAAAAAAAGCAGAGTAAAAATACCAACATCCTCTTTTTATTTAGAAGGTTAGTACTTCCTCTCTTGCTGTTTCTTTTCATATAGTTTCCCCCTTTACTGAATAAAACCTATTACCTTATCAATAAATCCATAAAGCATATTATCTTTTGTAGGTACATTTGATTCTTCTTCAGTAACGCCTGAACCTGCATATGCAAAGTCCAAAAAAACTGTTTGTTTTCTTGTTGGATAATTCATTCCAAGATAAGATTTTGCAACTTCTTCAATTTTGTTAGTATTTTTTATGCTCTCTAAAGAAATGTTGTATTTATCTAAATCATTGTTTAATTCAGCAATTTGTTCATTTAATGAACTTAATTCCATTTGTTTATCAGTTATAGTAGCATAATTATAAACTAATAAAATGCCCAAAACAAATGTTGCACCAATTTTTGCAGAATTTTTAAAGCTGTCTACAAATATTTTATTTTTCTTCTTTGGTTTTATGCTTACTTTTTTCTTTGGTTTTTCTAAAGTTTCATATCCATATTCGTATTCAAATGCTTCTTTTCTTAACGCTGACATAGAATTTTACACCCTTTCTCCTATTCTTAGTTTTGCACTGTGGGCTCTGTGATTTTCTTCTAATTCTTCTGATGATGGTGTCATTGGTTTTCTTGTGATTATTTTTAATTTACGTCTGTGATCACACATGCACTTAGGAAATTCTGGTGGGCATATGCAGTCTTTATTTAAGTCAACAAATGCATTTTTTATTATTCTATCTTCTAAGGAATGAAATGTAATTACACAAATTCTTCCACCTTCACTTAAACAATCAACAGCATCCTTCAATGCATTTTCAAGAATTTCAAGTTCTTTATTAACTTCAATCCTTATAGCTTGAAAAGTTCTTTTAGCAGGATGTCCGCCTTCTTGTCTAACTTGTTTTGGAATAGCTTTTTTTATGATGGTAACTAATTGTCCAGTTGTTTCTACAAATTCTTTTTCTCTTTCCTCAACAATAAATTTTGCTATTCTTGATGCCCATCTTTCTTCCCCATAATCTCTAAGAATTCTCACAAGCTCAGATTCTTCATAACCATTTACTATATGTCTTGCAGTAATAGTTTGGTTTTTATCCATTCTCATATCAAGAGGCATATCATTATTATAACTAAATCCTCTTTCAGGAATGTCTAATTGAAATGATGAAACACCAAGGTCAAATATTATTCCGTCTATTTTTTCTATATTTAAATTTTCCAATACATTTTTAATATTATGAAAATTACTTTTTACTGGTATAAAATTACTAAACTGCTTTAGTTTTTCAGATGCTCTACTTATAGCATAATCATCCTGGTCAATGCCAATTACTTTCCCCAAAGTAACTTTTTTGAGAATTTCATAAGTATGTCCACCCCCGCCTAAAGTTGCATCGACATAAATACCATCAGCTTTTATATTAAGCCCTTCAATTGATTCATTAAGCAAAACCGATTTATGTTTATAATCCATGTCATTCCTCCTTATAATCCAATCCCCAATTCTGACATTTTTTCAGATATTAAGTCAAAGTCATATTCTTCATTATTTGAATATTCATTCCAACTTTCTTTGTTCCAAATTTCAATTCTATCTATAACCCCTATTATAGTAGCTTCGTTTTTTAATCCACTAAATTCCCTGAGTGTGGGTGGAATTAATATTCTTCCCTGTTTATCAAAACTACATTCAGAAAATCCAGAAATAAATTGTCTTAAAAAAAATCTTTCCTGTTTGTTGAAAGTAGAAAGGTTTCTAAGTTTACCAACGAATTCCGCCCATGTTTCAATAGGATAAACAAATAAACATTTATCCAAACCTTTACCTATGTAGAACGTTTCCCCAAGCTCTTCTCTTAATTTGGAAGGTATGATTACTCTTCCCTTTTCATCAAATGAATGATTGTATTCACCAGTAAACATTTTCTACCACCTACTGGGGTAATTATACCACAAAGTGGGTAAAATGTTCCACTATTATTTTTTTATTTTTATATTTTTTTGTCCACAATTTATAAAATAAAAAAACCAGTTATGCACAAAATTGCCATAACTGGTTAAATTTAAATGTTTTTACATAATTTTTACTTGTCATCAATTGAAGAATTTTGTTTTCTTAAAGTGTTAAAAATATAAATGCCCACCACTACTAAAAAAACACTTATTAATTGTGCAACTCTAATATAAAAAAACATTAGGCTATCAGTTCTAAGCCCTTCAACAATAAATCTTCCTATAGAATAAATTATAATATAAAGAGCAAATACCTCTCCCTGATTTTTTCTCTTATTTTTTCTAAACCATATAAGAAACAAAAATAAAGAGAAATCTATAATTGATTCATATAAAAATGTTGGATGTACTTTAATTCCATCAACAATAATACCCCATGGTAAATTTGTAGGTCCGCCATAAGCTTCTTGGTTTACAAAGTTTCCCCATCTGCCAATTGCTTGACCAAGTGCAACTGAAGGTATAACTATATCAAGAATTTGAAAAACGTTAATTTTTCTTTTTTTGCAAAATAAAATACCTACAATAACTCCAGCAATTAAAGCTCCATGAATAGCAAGACCACCCTGTCTTATATTAATAATTTCGTTTAAATTTTTGCTGTAGTAATCCCATGAAAATATCACATAATAAGCTCTAGCTCCAACAATAGATGACGGTATAGCGTAAAGCAAAAAGTCTATCAAATTATCTTCTTTAAAACCAACTCTTTTGCATTCTCTAAGAGCAACAACTATTCCTAACAAAACTCCTGTAGATATTAAAATACCATACCACATTACCTCTATGCCTAAAATGCTAAAAGCTACGCGCTCCATTTTACCTCCATAAATTCATATGGGGACATGCAATGTCCCCAAAATATTATCTTAATTTCTTAATGTTGCACCAAATTTTATTTGAAGCGTTTCAAGTATTATTTTGTGAATTCTTTCTACTTCTTTTTCTTTTAAAGTTCTTTCTTTATTTCTATAAGTTACTGAAAATGCTGTTGATTTATACCCTTCTTCTATGTGTTCGCCTTTGTAAACATCAAATAATTTAACAGATTCGATTATATAAGGATTAACAGCTTTTATTGTTTCTTCCATGTCACCAGCTAATATTTCATCCTTAACTTTTACTGCAATATCTCTTACCATGGATGGATATTTTGGTAACGCTACATATTTCCAATTTGTATTTTTATACTCTACTATTTTTTCAACATCTATTTCAGCTAAATAAACTTTGTGGTTTAAACCATAATTATTAAGAGCTTCGTTGCTTACTTCACCATAAATTCCTACAAATTCATCATTTATATACATGCCAGCTGTTCTGCCAGGATGGAAAGAACTATTATCTTTAATAGGTTTTAATGATATCTTAACACCAAATCTTGATATAAGTTCTTCAACAATACCTTTTAAATCAAAGAAATCATATTTTCCATACATACCAATACAGATTTTTGATTTTTCTAATGGTTTATCAACAATAGGTTGTTGAAGTGGTATAAAAGTATTGCCAAGTTCATAAAGTTTAGCTTCTTCAACACCTTTATTTGAATTTCTTTTTATTACATCCATCATGTTAGTAGTTAATGTTGTTCTCATAGAACTGAAATCTTCACCTAATGGATTTATTATTTTTACATAGTTTCTTAAGTTGCTATTTTCTGTTACGCAAATAGTGTCATAAGATTTTGGGCTAATAAATGAATATGTAGTTATTTCACAAAGTCCTAAAGAACTTAATATATTTTTTATATCATCTTCTATTCCGCGTTTTTCAGATTTTCTTCCTACCCTAATATTTCCTTGGAGAGGTTTTGATTCAATATTTTCAAGTCCATACATTCTTCCTATTTCTTCAATTATATCAGCTTCTTGTTCAATATCAGTTCTAAAGTATGGAATTTTACAACTGATTTTTTCTCCATCATATGTACTTTCAATTTCAAGAGTATTTAAATAATCAAGCATTTGGTTGACTTCAATTTCTACTCCAAGAAGATCTACAGCTCTATAAGGACGAAGAGTTACAATAGGTGGAGTATAACTATTTTTACCAGCTTCCAGATATCCGCCAACAACTGTTCCAGCACCGATCATTTCTATAAGCTGACATGCTCTTTTGCTTGCTATTTCACACATCATATAGCCCATAGGCTTTTCATTTCTTGCAGAAGCTTCAGAACGCATACCGAGTTTTTTAGATGTTTCTCTAATTGATTTAGGATTAAAACTTGCACTTTCCAATACCATTATTGATGTTTCATTGCTTATTTCAGAATTAAATCCGCCCATAACTCCAGCAATACAAGCAGGTTTTTCCGAATCAGCTATAACTAACATATCTTCACTTAAATTTCTTTCAACTTGATCGATAGTTATCATTTTCTCTTCTGATTTTGCTCTTCTTGCAATTAATTTTTTACCAGCTATTTTTTGTAAATCATATGCATGCAATGGTTGACCTAACTCTAACATAACAAAATTTGTAACGTCTACTATATTACTTATTGGTCTCATACCAGCATCCATTAATGATCTTTGCATCCATAAAGGCGATGGTCCAATTTTAATATCTTTAATTACTTTAGCATAAAAACGGCTACATAAATCTTCATCATTTATTTCAACAGCATTTAAATAATCTTTTATATCATCTTGTTCATTATTAATTTTTATTTCAGGAAATTTAAATGCAGTATTTAAAGTTGCAGCAGTTTCTCTTGCCATCCCTATAATGTTTAAACAATCAGGTCTATTAAATGTTACTTCAACTTCTAAAGCACTTCCGTTTAATTCCAGTACCTCTTTTACATCTTTACCTATTTCAGTTTCAGGTGAAAGTATGACAATACCGTCCCTACATTCTTTAGGAATAACTTTGTCATCAAAACCAAATTCTTCATAAGAAACCATCATACCATATGATGGTAGGCCTCTAAAATTAGTTTTCTTAAGTTTTACTCCGTTAGGAAGAACTGCTCCTTCTAAAGCAACGGGAACTATATCTCCAACTTTCATGTTGTTTGCACCTGTAACTATTTGAACAGGTTCGTCACCACCAACATTTATTTTTGTAACAACCAATTTGTCAGCATTTGGATGCTTTTCTATTTCAAGTATTTTTCCTGTTAAAACATTTTCTACAGTTTTATTATAATCTATTACAGCATCAACATGTGAACCTGTAAGTGTTAATTTATCAGCCAATGTTTTATCATCCGTATTAATATCAACATATTGGCTCATCCATTTAATAGGTACTAACATCTATTATAAGCCTCCTTTTATTAAAATTGTTTTAAAAATCTTACATCATTTTCAAATAATAATCTAATATTTGAAATTCCGTATTTTACCATGGTAACTCTATCTATTCCCATGCCAAATGCATAACCAGAATATATTTCTGGATCAATTCCACAATTTCTTAAAACATTTGGGTGTACCATTCCACAACCCAGTAGTTCCATGCTCCAGCCTGTTCCACTACAAGATGGACATCCCTTGCCCATACATTTTGTACATGATACATCAACTTCAGCACTTGGTTCTGTGAATGGGAAATTATGTGGTCTAAAACGTGTCTTCATTTCACTACCAAATAATTCTTTTACGAATTCATCAATAGAATGTTTTAAATTAGCCATTGTAACACCTTTGTCTATAACAAGGCATTCCATTTGGTGAAACATAGGTGAATGAGTGTCATCAACATCATCAAATCTAAATGTCCTTCCAGCTGAAACCATTCTTATTGGAAGTTTTCCTTCTTTCATAACTCTAATTTGAACTGGTGATGTTTGTGTTCTTAACAATAAGTTATCAGAAATGTAAAATGTATCGGACATATCTCTTGAAGGATGGTCATATGGAGCATTTAATGCATCAAAATTATTTTCAATAGTATCAATTTCTGGTCCATCAACTACATCATAACCCATTCTTAAAAATAAACCTTCAAGATCCTCTTTAACTTGCATAAGTGGGTGACGTCTACCTATTTCAAACGCTTTACCTGGCATTGTTATATCAATAGTTTCTTGTTTTAACTTTTCTTGAGAAGAATTAGCATTTGCATGTTCTTTTACTTCTTTAATTTTATCTTCTATTGTTGCTCTTACTTCATTAGCAAGCTTACCCATTTCAGGTCTTTCTTCTTCAGATAAACTTCCCATCGATCTTAATATCCCAGTTAGTTCGCCTTTTTTTCCAAGATATTGAACTCTTATTTTTTCTACATCAGCATTATCTTTACATTCATTTAAAGAATTTAATGCTTCGACTTTCAATTTCAATAACTGTTCTTTCATTTATGTACTCCTTTCATTATTTCAATTCATAATTTATAAAATAAAAAACCCCACCTCAAAGAGGCGGAGTCCGCGGTACCACTCTAATTTGCTTTTATATTAAAAGCCTCATTTAAATAACGGTATAACCGTACAAGACTACTTTGTTCATCCTGCAAGCTCCAAAGTGAAATTTCAACATAATAGTTTAAAATCATTTACAGCCAAGATGATTTTTCTCTGGGAAACATTTTTTTATGTTTACTGTCTTTTTCATTGCTTCATAATATTTAATTATTTATCATTTATACAATACATAACATATTTCAGCAAATATATTTTCAAAACTAACAAAATGATTATATCAGATTGAAAAATAATTTACAACAATTTTTTTCTTATTTCGTATATACTGATGCCTGCAGCTATTGAAGCATTAAGAGATTCAGCATTACCTGACATTTTTATGGTTATACTTATATCTGAATTTTGTATTATTTCCTGGGAAACACCACTGCCTTCATTACCTATAACAACACATATTTTTTCAGTTTTTTCAATATCATCAAAATAATAATCTGAATTAACAACTGTGGAAATAACTTTAAAATCATTATTCTTTAAATTTTCAAATATAAAACTGTTCTCAAAATCTATTAAAATAGGAACTCTAAATAATGCTCCAGCAGTTGCCCTTACAACTTTTGGATTATAGGCATCTGCACAGCCTTTATTTAAAATAATAGCTGCTGGTCCAAATGCATCAGCTGTACGTATTATTGTACCTAAATTACCTGGATCCTGAATCCTATCACAAAGAATTATAAACTTATATGAATTAAAAACTTTTTCTGTTTCGTAATTTTGTTTATTTACAACTGCTAAAATTCCCTGATCATGAATTGTATCCGAAGCATAGTCAAAAATAATATCTTCTGTTATGAAATAATCAATATTTTTTTCTTCACAAATATTTATTATTTCTAATATTTCAGTTTTTTTAACACCGGATAAACTTAATAATAAAAATTTTATATTTGCATTTTCTAAAATAGTTTCTTTGACAAATTTTATTCCTTCTACAACAAAAGATCTGCTCAGCTCCCTGCTTTTTTTTGAATTCAATGACCTAACAAATTTAATTTTTGAATTATCCTTACTTTTAATTATTTCCATAATTTACATTTTCATTCCTATATTTTTATTTATTTAAATATTTTTTAAGTTATCTTTATGTCCTAATACTACTAATAAATCGCCCTTTTTAATTAAATCATCTGCGTCTGGAGATATATTTATTTCATCCCCTCTTTTTATTGCTATTAAAGTTAACCCGTATGTTTTAGAAAACTTCAGTTCTTTTAAAGATTTATTATCCCAATCATCTCTCGCTAGAGTTTCAACTATACTATAATCTGGAGAAAATTCTATAACATCAAGAATGTTTGGAGTTGATAAACCATATGCTACACGCATTCCCATATCTCTTTCAGGGAATACTATTTTATCAGCACCAATTTTTTCAAGAATTTTTCCATGCATTTCATTTTGAGCTTTTGCTATTACCAATGGTACGCCTGCTTCTTTAGCTATAAGTGTTGACATGATATTAGCTTGTATATTTGATCCAATAGATATAATTGCAGCATCGAAATTTCTAAGACCTATGGTTTTAAATGATGCTTCGTCAACTGCATCCATTTGTACTGCATGTGTTACATAATCAGAAAGTTCTTTTATTTTTTCAGCATCAGAATCAACTATCATAACATCATGTCCAAGTTTGCTTAATGTTTTTGCTACGGATTTTCCAAATCTTCCGCATCCAATTACTATTATTTGTTTCATTTTTTCTCCCTAACCTATTATAATTTTTCCTTCAGGATATGTATAATTTCCTATATATCTATGATTTTTCATAATTGCAAATGCAATTGTTAATGGGCCTATTCTACCCATATACATTACAAATGATAATAAAACTTTTCCGAAACCGCTAAGTTCAAATGTAATCCCTCTAGTAAGTCCCACAGTAGCAAAAGCTGAAACAGTTTCAAATAATAATTCCAAATAAGTATAACCCGAATCAGCCTCAGTAATTGATAACACAAATGTAACTAATGTTACTATCATTATTCCTATCCATGTAATAACTGCTGCTTTAATAGCTGTATCAGGCATTATTCTTTTACCAAATGCTTCAATATCTCTCTTCCCTTTTACTAAATTATAAATTGAACATAGTAACACTGCAAATGTTGTTGTTTTAATACCACCTGCTGTTGATGCTGACGTACCACCTATAAACATTAGAGCTACCATTAACGCAACTGTTGGCATTTTCAAATTTTCAATTAAAATAGAATTAAACCCTGCAGTTCTTGTTACAACTGATTGAAAAATGGATGCTTGTATTTTGCCGGATAAACTTAAATTTGCCATTGTAATAGGATTGTTATGTTCTATTGCATAAATCAACACTGCTCCAACAATTATTAGTATGGCAGAAATGATTAATGCAAATTTTGTATGAAGTGTTAGCCTTTTAAATTTTTTACTTTCATATATATCCCAGAAAACATAAAAACCTAAACCACCAATAATAATTAATCCACAAATTACAATTGTTATTATAGGGTTATCCACATAATTAATCATGCTATTACCCGTTAAGTCAAAGCCAGCATTACAAAAGGATGAAATTGAGTGGAATATAGAATAGCCAAGTCCTTTTTTAAAACCGTAATCTCTAATAAAAACAAATGATAATATTATAGATCCTATAAGTTCAACTGCAAAAGTAAATATTAAAATATGTTTTGTAATTCTTACTACACCTTGTATTTCATCTGCACCACGTTCTTCCATCATAAGGACTCTTGTTTTTAATGAAATTTTTTTACCAAGAAAAAATGCTATTATAGCTGTCATGGACATAACACCAAGTCCTCCTATTTGAATCAAAACAAGAATTACAATTTTGCCAAATAATGTCCAATGTACTGCTGTATTTACAACTATTAATCCAGTTACGCATGTAGCTGATGTTGCTGTAAAAAGAGCATTAATAAAACCAACACTTTTACCATCTTGGGAAGCAAAAGGAAGGTTTAAAAGAATTGTTCCAACAAATATTATTGCTGCAAAACTTAATAAGAAAACCATATATGGATTTTTTTTCAAAGCTTCTAACTTTAATTTCATAATCTACCTCTAATCTACACAATTCTCCATATTATAAGAATTATTTTAAATGATTGAATCATTATAGCACTTTACATAAATTTTACAACCCCTTAAATGTAAAATTCATGTAAAGTTAAAAATATATTTAACATTTACCCCTGAGCACCATCCTTAAACCGGAGGGGAATCTTCCACTTCACCTTTTATTTTTATATTATAGGAAGGAGAACTTTCATATAATAAAAAAAAAGACTGCAATAACAGTCTTAGTCTTATTTATATATTTAATTAATTAGCTTTTACTTGCTCAATTAATTTTGCAAAACCAGCAGCATCATAAACTGCCATTTCAGAAAGCATTTTTCTGTTTATTTCTATATTGTTTTGTTTTAAAGCATTTATGAATTTGCTGTAAGACATTCCGTTTACTCTTGCAGCAGCATTAATTCTTGCTATCCATAATTGTCTAAATTCTCTTTTTCTTAATTTTCTACCAACATAAGCGTAAGAAAGTGATTTCATTACAGCTTGGTTAGCCATTTTAAATAATTTACTCTTTGCTCCGTAATATCCTTTAGCAAGTTTCAATACTTTTCTATGGTTTTTCTT